>NZ_SLWB01000006.1 GCF_004340205.1 Acetobacteroides hydrogenigenes | reverse complement strand
GCTCCACCCCTTCCCATTCCGAACAGGGCCGTTAAGCCCGCCAGCGCCGATGGTACTGCTACACCAAGCGGGAGAGTAGGTGGCCGCCAAACCTACAGGTTCCGAAGCCAAGTGCTTCGGAACTTTTAAAAGAAAACTAATTGACTATATAGTCTCGTAGCTCAGTTGGTTAGAGCACTACACTGATAATGTAGGGGTCCGCGGTTCAAATCCGCGCGAGACTACCACTGGGGGGATTAGCTCAGCTGGCTAGAGCACCTGCCTTGCACGCAGGGGGTCAACGGTTCGAATCCGTTATCCTCCACAAAAAAAGAGGGTTTGTCTGAATAAGGCAGACCCTCTTTTTTTGTACCTGTACAATGGTCCTTTTATTTTTCATAAATTGGGCATAGAAAAGGGGGCTTTGTCTTTTCGCGTAATCTGTCCGTGAATCTTGATATAAATGCTAAGTCGAAGTCATCAGCGCGAGTATTTGCATAATGCTTGGGGATCGATGCTTAAGCATTATAAGGCATTTTTGAAGGGTGGTAATCCTGAAGAATTGCATAAAATGCGTATTCAAATAAAGCGAATAAGGGCTCTGTTTGAACTATCGCTTGATAATCGTACTCCAAGATGCATTCGACGAGTTCAAAAACTTTTTTCGATAGGTGGTGCTATTCGAAATGCACATGTTACATTGGAACTTGCCGAGAGATATCAGATTGATTGTCCGAGTTTATTGGAACAACAAAAGCAAGTACAGAAAGGTGCAATGGGAAGATTAGAACGGAGCAAAAAATTTCGTCTAAAAAGTATATCAACTGCGTGCCTGTATGCAGAAAAATGCATAAAAGAGTTTCAATGGCGGCGTGTTGAACTTTTCTATAAAACATCAATAGAATATATAGGCAGTATTGCTGCAAGTGAAGCAATAAGTGAAAAACATCTGCACGATTGTCGAAAGAAGGTAAAGACATTGATGTATGTAAGTGAAGTCTTACCAAAGCAAAGGGTAAAGAAATTAGGGGTGAATATAGACTACCTTCAAAGCGTACAAGAAGCTATAGGGGAGTGGCATGATGTTCAGATGGTTCATCAACTTTTAGAAGAGTATGGAGATGCCAATGTCGCTTTAGAATTCAAGATAAATGCTGATAGAGCATTGAGAAAAGTTCTTGACTTGCTTAAAAGTTTTTCTGAACGAGCATATTCACAAGCTGAATCTGCCCTAATTTTATCGTAAAATTAAAAGGAGTGTTTTTACCACTCCTTTTTTATTGCTTTAATCTACCATCATCTCTCTATCCCTAAAGCCGAGTAGGTAAAGGATGCCGTCGAGTCCTATGGTGGAAATGGCATGTCTGGCTTTCTCCTTTACCTTTGGTTTGGCATGGAAGGCTATTCCCAAGCCTGCTAACTGAAGCATCGGCAGATCGTTTGATCCATCGCCTACTGCAATAACCTGATCGAGGTGAAGGTCCTCCTTAAAGGCTAATAGCTTTAGGAGTTCAGCTTTCTTTTGTCCATCAACAATCTCGCCAAGATGCCTTCCTGTAAGTTTTCCATCTTTTATTTCCAGATCGTTGGCAAAAACATAGTCTACGCCCAGTTTACCCTTAAGGTAGTTGCCGAAATAGGTAAACCCTCCAGAGAGAATGGCCGTTCGGTAGCCGTAGCGGTTCAACGTTTTCATTAGCCTTTCTGCTCCTTCGGTCAGAGGCAGGTTTTCTGCGATCTCTTTCATCACGCTTTCGTCCAAGCCTTTTAAAAGAGAAACTCTCTTAATAAAACTTTCCTTAAAATCGAGTTTACCCTGCATTGCATCTTCAGTAATGGCTCTAACCTCATTGCCTACGCCGGCGCGTTCGGCCAATTCGTCGATCACTTCGGTTTGGATAAGGGTCGAGTCCATATCGAAGCATACCAGACGGCGGTTGCGTCGGAAAATATTGTCGACCTGAAAAGCAATATCCACCCCTGTATCGCCAGATATCTTTACAAAATCGCTTTTCATTTTATCAATATCCTTAGGAGTACCACGAACGGATAGTTCTACTACGGCCTTCGATTTGTTGACGTCGCCATCTAGCGGTGTACGGCCCGTTAGACGAGTTATGAGGTCGATATTGAGCCCCTGCTCGGCAATAATGCTGGTCGTTTGGGCTAGATGTTCAGCAGTGAGTTTTCGGGCCAAAAGTGTAAGGATATAACGGTCTTTCCCTTGATGGTTTACCCAACCGTTGTAGCGCTCCTCAGAAATGGGGGTAAACTTCACGTTGACGCCCATCTCATAGCTCTTAAAAAGTAAATCCTTAAGGATAGGCGATGACTCGGATTCCTGCGGTACTTCGAATAGAATGCCTAGCGCAAGATCGTCGTGGATGGTTGCCTGTCCTATGTCTAGAATCTGAACGTTGTATAGGCTGAGAATTTGGGTTAGAGAGGCCGTTAATCCTGCTTTGTCTTCGCCCGAAATGTTGAGAAGAATAATTTCCTTTTTTTGTTGTTGCATGCTCTCTACTATTAGTTATGACACTCTGAGATTATAATTCATCCCAAGTTATCTAAAATACGGAGTGTTGAACTTCTCGTTTTATTCTTTTGGCTTTTTTTAGCATTCTCTATTTCAAAGGTATATTTAGTAGTTTTTGCTTACTTTGCGGTGCATTAATGTAGCCTACAATGAAGCACGTTCGAAAGATCTTAGTAGGGATTAGTATTCTTGCCCTTCTTTACTTGATCGTATTTACCGATATGAGCTTTAGCAAGGAGAATAGCATTGCTTGGATTTTCCTTCTCGCTATATCGGCAATTACATATGGGCTGGATTTCTTAGTGATTCAGCGAAGGAGAAATAATTTGAAGTCTGATAGTCAAAATTAACAAAAAGACGAGTGGCGTTTTGCTGCTTTGCAAAGCAAATACTGAAGAAATGTCTGGAAATAAAAAATTCTCATGCCCAGTGTGTGGCGCGAAACTGCCTTTTAGCTACGCCCTTCGTATTTCTGATGGAAAGCGATACGTATGCGAACGCTGTCATACCCATTTAGTACCAAAAACGGATAATGTTATTTATATACGAGTAGCAATTATTGCTGCAACTTTTATCCTAGCCTTAGTTTATAGCAGGGTAGTGTTTGATTACTACGGATTCGAGCGTACGCTGCAAGCCTCGGTTATCCATTTTGTCACCCTCGTAGCATTTTACTTGGGGCTAACCTACTTTTCCATTGTAAGGGTTGTTCGGATGAAAAAGATGGAGGATTAGTGAGCGTTACTGGCCCTCATCGCTGTTGATAGAAATCAGCGATCCATCGTGAGTCGATTTTATGGTAAGCGTATCGATAGCGAGCAGGTCGAGCACAATGCGCTCGGCCTCTTTTGTTGATAGGAGCAGCTTCTTCCAGATGCGGGTGAACGACGATGGTCCATTCTCGGTAAGGAAATCTATCACCTTTTGATGTCGATCCCCGAGGTTTACGGGGCGCAGCTTTCCGCACGATTGTTTTAAGTAGAGCGAGTGCAGCCGGCCTACCTTCATGTTCTCGTCGGCTACGCGGATGTAGGTGGTGGGCTTCATATCCTTATCGGGGGCGGTGTGGGGCTTCTTTCGGCTCTCCTCGATGAGGATTTCGAGCACCACCTTTCCACCCACATCCCAGCGGATAACGCTAAACGGAACTTCGGGCTTGCAGTAGAGCTGGGCGGCGGTTTCGATCATGTAGTACTCCTCGTCGGAGTTTACCCCTGCAATCCTGCCGTTATCCTTAACGCCGAGCAGCAGCGAGCCGCCCGAGGTGTTGGCAAAGGCGGCCAGCGAGCGGGCTATCTTCTTCGAGTCGGTAACGGCATACTTAAAGTCGAGATGCAGCCCTTCTCCTTCAGCAATTCTATTTAGCAAAATGGCACTCACCCTTTCTGAAATTTAGCGTAAAGATAGCAGAATGGAGCTTAAATGGCAGTTGCTGTAGTGCGTTAAATACGGTTAGCACTTATGGTATCACGACTCACGTATCAAGTATCACGAGATAATCTCCAATTGTATTCAACCACACAAACAAAGTATTTTCGATTTTCGTGATGAGTATGTCGTATATCATTATACCTTACTGAAACGAGTAGACCCTCCTGACTTCTGTGCATTACCCTTTCTTAGCTTTGATCGCTTAGCTGTAGGTGCTACCTTTGCCCCGTTTTCGGCGACTCGCCAAGCACATTTATCTATCGTAGGCTGTAGCTTCCCACCTTGAAGCCCATTGCCGCCCGGCAATGACAAGCGCAGCCTAGGTTTGCTTGACGGGGGAAAGGTATCGCTTTCGTACAATCATCTTAAATGCTTTTCGAAATGAAACGTTTTTGGCGCTTGCACAGGCTTCACTACCGCGATACGATGCGCCTGAGCCTTCCTGTTATGATTTCTCAACTTGGGCAGATTACCGTTGGCCTTGCCGATAATATGATGGTAGGCCGCTTGGGAACCACTGAACTGGCTGCTGCTGCCTTTGCCAACATGCTGGTTTCACTTCCCCTTTTCTTTGGGATGGGATTTGCCTTATCCCTCACTCCTCTTGTAGGCAAGGCTTATGGTGCAAACGATATGACAGCAATAGGATCGTACTTTCGCCACGGGCTCCTCTCCAACGCGCTAGTGGGACTACTGCTCGTTGCTGTATGTGGTGGGCTATACCTTATGATGCCGCTTATGCATCAGCCCGGTTCGATTCTTGGGATTGCGCAGTCGTACTTTATCTATATTGCCCTTTCCATGTTTCCTACGATGCTATTCCTGATGGGGAAGCAGCTGTGCGAAGGGATGGCGGATACCAAGTCGGCTATGCTTGTTACCATTGTCGGCAATATTCTGCATATTGGCAGCAACTACGCGCTCATTTTTGGCAAGCTGGGCTTACCTGCATTGGGCGTCGAAGGGGCGGGTATTTCTACGCTGCTGTCCCGAATATTTATGGCGACAGCCATGCTGGTGCTGGTATTTAGGAAGCCAATTATTCGTCATGCGTTGCAGCTTTCGAAGCTGCTGAGGCTCCGGATTGCAGTCGTCCGCGAGCTGGTGTGGCTGGGCGTTCCAATGGGGATTCACGTCTTCTCCGAGGCATCGGCCTTCATCTTTGCCGGTATAATGATGGGCTGGTTGGGAGAGGTTGGCTTGGCGGCCCACCAAATCGTAATCAGCCTATCGGGACTAGGGTTCATGCTCTACCAGGCCATCGGGTTCAGCACCACTATCCGCATCAGCCAGCTATCGGCGCTGGAGATGCCCTCGCTCATCAAGCGGGCATCCGTATCCTCGTCGCAAATCGTAACGGCTATGGTTATGGTGGTAAGCGCTATCTTCCTAATCTTTCATAGGCAAATTCCCTACCTCTTTACATCTAGCGACGAGGTAGCGCATGTTGCTTCTAAGCTTATCATTGTATTCGTCGTGTTTCAGGTGTTCGATGCGACACAGATCGTCTTCTCGGGTATCCTCCGGGGGCTAGCCGACGCCAAGATTCCTAGCATGCTCACCGTTATATCGTACTATCTGATTGCCATTCCAACGAGTTACCTTGCTGCATTCCGCTTCGGATTTGGCGAGGTCGGCATTTGGTTTGGCTTTCCCATCGGTTTGGGTATTTGCTCGCTGCTCTTCCTGCTTCGCATCCGTATGCTGATAGGGAGAATGGAGCCTCTTCGCTGCCGATAACCCTGTATATGGCCTGTGTTGGGCTTTCCCCTGCCAAGAATAGGGGTATTGGAGCCTATGGGAGGGCTCGCGAGGCCTAACTTAGGGGTCACGCCCCCTAGCTGTAGGGGTTGCAACCCTTACCCTAGGGGTCGCGACCCCTTTTGCAGGCCTCGCATGGCCTCGGCGAGGGGTAATTAGCCCTAAAGTAGGGGTCACGAGGCCTCGATGAGGGGGTACGACCCCTAGGTTAGGCCTCGCGACCCCTGCTTTAGGGGTGATGAGGCCTAGTCGCAAACGAAAAAGACCTAACAGGGGGATAAATCCTGTTAGGTCTCGTGGAGTTTCGTTATCTCAAAGCCTCAAGGCTAAAGAAAAGGCTGGACTTCTAAATTCTTCCGTTTACCTTCGGTATAACTTCCGTTTAACTTCTTTACAAAAGACTATCGTAGCTGAGCCCCGTAGCTGCGCTCAAACGCCTTCACCAGGTTGTCCATGATACGGTCGATCTGCTGGTCGGTAAGCGTCTTGGTCTCGTCCTGTAGGATGAAGCTAAGCGCGTACGACTTCTTGCCTTCAGGGAGGTTCTTGCCCTCGTATACGTCGAAGAGGCCAACCTTCTTAAGCAGCTTCTTCTCGGTTTGAAGGGCAGTCTCGCGTAGCTGTGCGAAGGTTACCTTCTTGTCGAGCAGCAGGGCTAGGTCGCGGCGTACCTCTTGGAACTTAGATATTTCCTTGAAGGTAGTTTTGCTCTTGCGAACGAAGTTAATCAGTAGGTCGAAGCGGATCTCGGCAAAGAACACCTCGTTCTTCACGTCGAACATGTTGCGGAACTTCTTGGCAACTGCGCCCATTTCGATGAACTTCTTGCCGTTTAGCAGGTAGGTTACGCCATCGCTGATAAAGTCGAGGCTGTTCTCCTCCACCTTTAGGTCGAACAGGCTGATGCCGAAGCGCGATAGCAGCTGCTCAACCGATGCGCGGAGCGTAAAGTAGTCGCTTGGAACTATCTTGGTGTTCCAGCTTTCGGTGTTGCTGTTTCCGGTTACGAACAGCGCAACGTGGTAATTCTCGTTGTAGGCGCGGAGGTGGTTCTCCTCGGTTGCCTTTTCGGCGTTGTAGGCGTACACGTTACCAAACTCGTACAGCTTCAGGTCGGCGTTACGGTGGCTGGTGTTAAGGCCAATGGCCTCCATTCCGTTGAAGAATAGGGTTTGGCGCATTACGCTAAGGTCGCCGCTAAGCGGGTTGATGATGCGAACCGACTTCTCTTCTGGGTAGGCGGTTAGCCCTTGGTAGTAGGCCGCCTTGGTAAGCGAGTTCGACATGATTTCGTTGAAACCGTTGCTCGAAAGCAGATCCGATGCGGTGTTAACGATCTTATCCTTTTCGGGACGTGGCTCGAACGATAGCGTCGAGCGTACCTGTAGCGGCATCTCGATGTTGTTGTATCCGTAGATGCGGAGCACCTCTTCCACAACGTCGGCCTCGCGCTGAACGTCCACACGGTAGGCAGGAACGCTTAGTAGCAGTACGTCGCCCTTATCTTCAACGATGGCTATATCTAGCGCACCGAGTATATTCATGATAGTCTCGGTTTCGATCTCCTTACCGATTAGCTTGCGCATCTTATCTAGCGATACCTCTACGCTGAAATTCTCGATAGGCGTAGGGTAGATGTCGATTACTTCGGATGAGATTTCGCCACCTGCCAGCTCCTTCACCAGAAGGGCGGCACGCTTAAGCGCGTAGATGGTTTGGTGTGGGTCAATTCCACGCTCGAAGCGGAACGACGAATCGGTATTCAGTCCGTGACGGCGGGCAGTCTTGCGCACCGATACGGGGTTGAAGTAAGCGCTCTCGATGAAGATGCTGGTGGTTTCCTCGGTAACGCCCGAGTCCAATCCGCCAAAAACACCTGCGATGCACATTGGCTCGTTGGCGTTGCAGATCATTAGGTCGGCCTCGTTAAGCTTGCGCTCTACGCCATCGAGGGTGGTGAATGGCGTTCCCTCTGGGGCGGTGCGCACCACAATCTTACCTCCTGCAATCTTGGCAGCATCAAACGCGTGTAGCGGCTGACCCAGCTCATGTAGGATGAAGTTGGTAATATCTACCACATTATTCTTTGGGTTGATGCCGATGGCGCGCAGCTTCTTCTGCAGCCATTCGGGCGATGGGCCAACCTTTACGTTCGATACGGTGATGCCTGCATAGCGTGGGCAAGCCTCTGGGTTTATAACCTCTACAGGGATAACGTTAGCGGTATTATCTACCTTAAACTCATCCACCGATGGCTTCTCGAGCGATACAGGTATGTTGTTTACCTTAAGGTAGGCCGCCACATCGCGGGCAATGCCGTAGTGCGATGCCGCATCAACACGGTTGGGGGTAAGCCCTATTTCGAATACGTACTCGTCTTCTAGCTTGAAGTACTCCTTTGCAGGTGTTCCTACTGGTGTTTCAGGATCAAGCACCATGATGCCGTCGTGCGAGTGGCCAAGGCCCAGCTCATCTTCAGCGCAAATCATACCGAATGATTCTAGCCCACGTATCTTCGACTTCTTGATCTTGAACTCATCGTCGCCCGAGTAGAGGGTAGTACCTACAGTAGCAACAGGAACCTTTTGTCCGGCAGCAACGTTTGGCGCACCGCAAACGATTTGTAGCAGCTCGGGACCGCCAACATCAACTTTTGTAACGCTTAGCTTATCGGCATCGGGGTGGCGCTCGCATTCTACAACGTAGCCCACAACAACGCCTTCCAATCCGCCCTTAATGGCCTCTTCCTTTTCGAGAGAGTCCACCTCTAGGCCAATCGACGTTAGTATCTCAGAAATCTGTTCGGGTGTAAGGTCGGTTTTCAGGTAGTCCTTCAACCAGCTATAGGAGATATTCATGTGATAAATTTTTCTCGTTACAATTAAGTCGTAAAAATAGGGAATAGATGCTTACCCTCAACGGCTTTTTGCATAAAAACTGTTTCAAAGTGCGGCAAAAGGAAGGAAACCTATGAAGTAAACCTGACAGGTTTTCAAAACCTGTTAGGTTTTAATAATGTCAGTTTGATATTATGGGTAAAGGATGCACAAGGCTTATTCCCCTCCTTTTTAAGGAGGGGTGCCCGAAGGGCGGGGTGGTTCAAGTCCAAATAGGAATGTCTCTGTCATATTTTTTTTGACGACAACCACCCCCGGCTACGCCGACCCCTCCTTAAAAAGGAGGGGAGTCGCACTGATTTTACCTTATGCTAGCCTTTTAAGATTCATTTCAAATATTCGAACGAACGCAAAATAAAAGAGCCGTTGCATGCAACAGCTCTACCTATGTATTCTCGTAAGAAGCTTAGTCTACTCGAACTTCTTCATTATCTTTTCGGATATGATGGAGTAGAGTTCCTTCAGCTCGGGGGTGTTCTTGAGGTAGGCCTCGTGCATGTAGATAGTTCGGCTGTCGTTCCTGCGGGCCGGACCGGTTTGCACGGCAATAGGGTTCTCCGATTCGAGCGCCTTGGAGATGGTCTCCTCGATGAGCGGCTGCAGAACGGAGATATTTAACCCCTCCTCGTGCAGCACCTGGTTGGCGCAGGCCAGCATGTAGTTGGTAAAGTTGCAGGCAAACACGGCCGCAACGTGGATGGCCTTACGCTTGTCCGACTCCAGCCAGTCCCATTTGGCTTCCAGCTCTTCAACCACCATTACAAGAACGCGCTTAAGGTGCTCGTCCTTGGCCTCGAGGTAGAAGGGCACATCGCGCAGGTCGATGATGCGGTTGCGCGTAAAGGTTTGAAGAGGGTAGAGCACTCCTACGGAGCGGGCTTCCGATCCAAAGACCTCAATAGAGGTTGTTCCGGATGTGTGCACGATGCAGGAATCTTGATCTACATGCTGGATAAGCTGCTGGTAAACCTCCTCGATGGCACGGTCGGAAACGGCGATGATGTACAAATCGGCATTGGTATCGCATTTCTCGATGGACGAGATGTAAACCTTTAGGTCGAGCCCATCGGCAATATCCTTTGCCTTTTGAGGATTACGGGCAGCAATGTCAACCTGAAAGTTGGTGGTAGTGGCAAATCCGTATGCTAGGTTTATGGCAACAGCCCCCGAACCAACTATAACTATCTTCATGGGTGTATTGAATGGTTATCGATAAAAGCAAAGATAGAAAAGTTGGCTAACTATTGCTGCAAATTGGGGTAAAAGGTGGGCTGGAATGGATGATACCTCCTTTAAACTAGTTAATAACCACCTTCGAGCAGCTTATAACCTGCTTGGAACAGGTTAGTAACCTATTCGGGGCAGCTTATAACCTATTCAGAACAGGTTAGTAACCTATTTGGAACAGCTTATAACCTATTCGGAACAGGTTATTAACCTATTCGGAGCAGCTTATAACCTGCTCGGAACAGGTTACTAACCTATCTGGAACAGCTTAACAACCTATTCCAAATAGGTTATCCCCATGCTGGAGGTGGTTGGTATGCATTTTATGGAGAATAAGCACGAGCTTCGAAAGGGTTATAAACGAAAAAAGCCCCGATCTCTCGGGGCTTTCTATAGCGTATTATGCAATTATGCTTGCTTGATAACCTCTTCCTGAACCATCTTGTAGATGCCAAGATCGTCAATATGGCTTTTGGCAATGTAGTTATAGCGATCCTTGTTCCATGCTGCACCAAGCTTGATGTAAACATCAGCCGAGTTGGTGAAGCGGGCGTCGCGCTGAGCGTCGAGTAGGAGCAGGTAGCCCATGATGATGTGGCCAGCCATCTCTACCAAGCGGCGAGCGTGGAAGTCTAGGTATTCGTTGTCGCCAACGGCATGCACCAGCTCGTATGCCTTCACGTACTCCTCGGTCATGTCGGCAAGAGTCTTTTTCATGTACTCCATGTCGGTATGAACTGGGGTAGCCGCGTAAGCCTTCATCTGCTGTAGGAATACGCCGGTGGTTACGCCCTTAATGGCGGCAACAACCTGTAGCTGCGAGGTTCCTTCGTAGATGGTGGTGATACGTGCGTCGCGGATGATGCGCTCGATTGGGTAATCCTTCATGAAGCCCGATCCACCGTGGATTTGTAGCGAGTCGTACGCAATTTGGTTGCTGTACTCCGAAGCGAATAGCTTAAGTAGTGGAGTGTAGCAGTCTGCTAGCTTGTTGAACTCCTTTTGCTCTTCGCGCTCGTTCTTCTCGAGCTTACGGTCTTGGCTGATGTGGTAGTATGCCTTGTACACATCAACAAAACGAGATGTTTCGTAAAGCAGCGCACGCGATGCCTGAAGCTTAGCCTTCATGTTGGTAAGCAGCTCGTATACGGCTGGGAACTGGATGATGGCCTTGCCAAACTGCATACGCTCGTTGGCGTACTTAACAGCCTCGCGGTATGCAGCCTCCGATAGACCTACCGATTGAGCACCTACACCAAGACGCGCACCGTTCATCAACGACATTACGTACTTGATAAGGCCCATCTTGCGGTCGCCAACTAGTACTGCAGGTGCGTTGGTGAATACCAGCTCGCAGGTTGGCGAGCCAATGATACCCAGCTTATGCTCGATACGGCGAACCTTCATGGCGTTGTCCTTCTTGTCGTACACGAAAAGCGACAGACCACGAGCGTCGTTGGTGCCATCTTCCGAGCGGGCAAGAACTAGCGAGATCTCAGCATCACCGTTGGTGATAAAGCGCTTTACGCCGTTCAACAACCAAGTGCCCTTCTTCTCATCCCAAGTTGCCTTTAGCTGTACAGCCTGTAGGTCCGATCCTGCATCAGGCTCGGTAAGGTCCATAGCAGCAGTTTGGCCTTGGTGGATACGTGGAAGGAACTCGTCCTTTATTTCTTTTGATCCGAATTCGTGGATAGTTTCAGCACAGTCCTGCAATCCCCAGATGTTGGCAAAACCAGCATCGGCACGCGATACCAGCTCGGCAGCAACCACGTATGGAACCATAGCGAAGTTCAATCCGCCGTACTCGCGTGGAAGCGACATACCGTAAAGACCTGCTTGGGTTAGCGCATCGTGGTTTTCTTGGGTGCCACGAGCGTACTTAACGCGGTCGTTAATTACCTCTGGACCTTCGGCATCAACCGACTCGGCGTTAGGGTCAAGGATGTTACCGCAAATATCACCTACAATCTCCAGCGTCTTATCGTAGCTATCAAGAGCATCCTCAAAGTCGATAGGTGCGTAGTCGTAGGTTTCCTTATCTACAAATCCCCTTTCCTTGAGCTCCACGATCTTCTTCATCAGTGGGTGCCCTAGGTGGAATTTCAAATCTTCGTTATCTGAGTAAAAATTTGCCATTGTTCTTGGTTTTAAATCGTCCTACTTACGCACTACTTCGAGTTCTTCTTGTAGTACTTAATCAATTTAGGGATGATTTCAGATACATCACCGGTAATTGCGTAGTCGGCAATTTGGTTGATAGGGGCAGCAGGGTCGTTGTTGATCGAGATGATCATAGCCGATTGCTCCATACCTGCGGTGTGCTGGATTTGCCCTGAGATACCGCAAGCGATGTATAGCTTAGGACGAACGGTAACGCCGGTTTGACCAATCTGGCGGGCATGCTCGGCAAAGCCAGCGTCAACGGCAGCGCGCGATGCGCCAACCTCGCCACCAAGAACCTGAGCAAGCTCGTGTAGTAGGGCGAAGTTTTCCTTCGATCCCACACCGTAACCACCGGCTACGATGATTGGGGCACCCTTAATGTCGATCTTGCGCTCTTCTATCTCGCGCTCGATAATACGGATAGCCTCGTCGGCATCGGTAAGGAACTTGTTAACGTCAATCGTCTTTACCTGTGCAGGCTTAGCGTTGGCAATAACCTCCTTCTTCATTACACCCTCGCGAACGGTTGCCATCTGTGGGCGGTGGTCGGGGTTAATGATGGTAGCGATGATGTTACCACCAAATGCTGGGCGGATTTGGTATAGAAGCTTATCGTAAACCTTTCCGGTTTTATTTTCGGTGTGCGAACCGATCTCAAGCGAGGTACAATCGGCAGTCAAACCGCTATGAAGAAGCGATGAAACGCGGGGACCCAAGTCGCGACCAACAGATGATGCACCAAAGAGCGCAATCTGTGGCTTCTCTACCTCGAACACGGCCTTAATAAGGGTGGTGTGAGGAAGGGTGCGGTATGGAGCAAGGCGAGCATCGTCGGCAACGTGTACCACGTCGGCACCGTACTGCCCGAGTTCTGCCTCAATACCTTTAAGGTTATGACCGATGGCTAGTGCCTCTAGCTGGCAGCCTAGCTGGTCGGCAAGGTTACGGCCTTTGGTAAGCAGTTCAAGGCTCACATCGGCAACCTTACCATTTTCTATTTCGCAGTAAACAAAAATGTTGTTCACGGTAAAAGTCTTTTTAAGTTTAGAAAATTATTAGGATTAACCGATGGTGTGATTAGCCATAAGCTCCTTAATCAACCATTCGATATCTGTATCTTCCGATGATAGGCGCTTAGCCTCCTTAGCGGCAAACACCACGTTGTCGATTTTCTTAACCTTGGTAGGCGATCCCGAAAGACCCAGCTGCTCTACATCGGCATCAACATCAGCAACACCCCACTCTGGAATGCGAAGGTATTCGCGGCTTTGCAGCTCCATGTAGTAGTCCGATGTTTGCTCTTGGAGTTCGGTAACGGTACGGGCATGCTTAAACTTCATCAGGTGCTTAGCGTTACGTGGGCGAGCTTCAGGTGCCGATGCGGTAACGGTAATAACCATAGGAAGTTTTCCTGCAACAACCTCGATGCCGTGCTCAAGGCGACGCTTGATGGTCATCTCCTCGTTTTCGAACGATAGGATGCTTTCGGCATAGGTTACCTGAGGCCAGCCTAGCTTCTCGGCAACTTGAGGGCCTACCTGTGCGGTATCGCCATCGATAGCCTGACGACCAGCTATAACAAGATCAGGTTGAATTTTCTTAACGGCTTGCGAAAGCGCGTAAGAGGTTGCTAGCGTGTCCGATCCCGCAAACTTACGGTCGGTAAGCAGTACTCCGCAGTCTGCACCACGGTACATGCCTTCGCGAATAATATCTGCAGCACGACCAGGACCCATTGTAAGAATGGTTACAGTTGTGCCAGGATATCTGTCTTTTAGTCTAAGAGCCTGCTCTAAGGCATTTAAATCCTCTGGATTGAAGATCGCAGGAAGCGCTGCACGGTTTACGGTGCCGTCGGCCTTCATGGCATCCTTGCCCACGTTGCGGGTATCGGGTACTTGCTTTGCGAGAACAACAATCTTTAAACCTTTTTTTGTCATATATTCAAGGGTAATTTTTGCTGTGACGGGCAAATATAGGAAAAAATGCAATGAGTCAAACTGGTCGTTTGCCAATTGCCCTCGACCATCTGTTAATAGTTTGTAAAACATATTTTTGGTAATGATTTTTTATAGCACTGTATTAATGCTGGTTATGTGCTCTTCTGTATGTCTGTTTTGCTGTTTGATTATTGCGGTTGTTTACATGGTGTGAATTATTGAAAGGGTAGCAGCAGCCTGTATATGTTGAATTCACTACTTTCCCCTTTGATTAGTGTCACTTTTTTGCGCTTACCGTATATAATAGGTATAATAGTCTAGGCTAGATCTGAATGTTGATACGTATATTTGTAAATGCTCGGTAAATGATAACTCTACTAATCGTAACATTTTACGCCAAAACGCTATTTATGGTGAAGCGCTCAGCTCTTATTTGTTGCAGCATTATAGCAATTGCTGTATTTCATATCATTCCATTATCGTATGCACAGCGGCCAAAAATAGGGTTAACCCTTTCGGGAGGTGGTGCTAAGGGGTTGGCGCATATCGGTATTCTGAAGGCAATCGATAGTGCTGGTTTGAAAGTCGACTATATTACAGGTACCAGCATGGGCGCTGTTGTCGGTTCGTTGTATGCTGCTGGTTATTCTGGTAAGGCGATCGAGAAGATTGCTAACGAAATAGACTGGAATACGCTTTTTACGAATAATCCTCAGTATAGCGATGTCGCTTTGCGAGAAAAGGATGAATTTGGAAGCTATCTCCTTGAAGTTCCAATCAAGGGCTTTAAGCCTGCATTAAACTCGGGATTGATGGATCCTGAAGGTGTATGGATCGAATTCCTTAAGGTGCTATATCCGGTTTATCGGATTAAGAACTTTCATAAGTTGGATATTCCATTCGAGTGTATCGCTACCGACCTTGAAACTGGGAAGCCTGTTGTGCTTAGTACGGGTGAAATAGTTCAGGCTATTAGGAGCAGCATGGCAATACCTTCGGTGTTTACCCCTATTGCCTATCAGGATAGAGTTTTGGTAGACGGGGGCTTGGTACAGAACTTTCCGGTTAGCCAGGCAAAAAAGATGGGGGCCGACTATGTTATCGGAGTTAGCCTTTACTCTGGGTTGCTAAAGCGCGATCAATTTAAGTCGGCGCTTAATGTGATGGATCAAATAACCAGCTATGTTGATGCTGAAGATGAGGTTAAGCAGAAGAGTATGTGCGATCTTCTGATAATGCCGCCAATAGGCGACTACAATGCCGCTAGCTTTAGCGACTATAAGGAGATTCTCAGACTTGGCAACGAGGTGGGGGAGATGATGTACCCTAAGTTTAAGCATCTCGCCGATTCGCTGAATAGTATACAGCATATAGATTACGATCCTTACACTAGACTCAGACCCGAACCGTCCGTCGTTTTGGACGAGATAGAGGTGGTTGGGATCGGTCAAACAACCCGTAAGCAGCTTCTCGATAATATGGCGCTGAAAGTAGGAAAGTCCTACTCGGCCCATAAACTCTCGGATGCTTTGAAGCGGGCCTACGCCTCGCTCGACTACAAGTACATATACTACGAGTTGCATCCAACAAGTGTAGCTAATCATGCCAAAATTCGAATTGTAGCGGAAGAGTACAGCTCTACATGGATAAAGGTGGGGCTGTTTTACAATAGTTTCTTAGGTACTGCTGTCAACATGAACTATACTATTCGTAATTTCCGTAATACGAATAGCCGAACAATGGCTAAGATATCCATCGGGGACAGCTTCGATGGGCTTTTTCAAAGTAGGCTTTTGTTTGGCCAGAAAAATAAGAATCAGGTGCAGGCTGAGCTGCGTTTAACCAATATCGACTTGCCTTTGTACAGTGGAACAAAAAGGCTTTACGTTTATAATACCTCGTATAATAAGTTTGATCTGTCGTACACTTGGTATATGACAAATACGGCCAGCGTTGGTGGCGGCGTTGCGTTTAACTACATGAACTATTCTCCGGATATTGCTGCCGATATTCGGTATCGTGGAGGTGAAAGCCATTTTTATGGGCATATAAATCAGTATACAAATACACTCGATCGGCGCTATTTCCCCACAAAAGGCTTAATCTCGAAGCTTGAGTTGGGCTACGTTTTTGGTCGCGATATATATAAGCATCTTTCAAAAAGTATGACTACTTATGATTCTATTTTATTAACCATGAAAAGTAGACCATACTACAAGTTATCCTACGAAGCAACGCTTTATACGCCGATTAGTTCGAAGGTGTCGATGTTCTGGGAAGCTCAGTTGGGAGCCCAATTTAACTTTAGTGGCCTTTACTTCAGCGAGTATTTTCTAGGTGGAGATCAATCTCTATTCCAAAACCATATGAATTTTGCCGGATTGAAGGATGCCCAGATAATAACAAGCTCTTTAGCATCGATCCATTGGGGGGTACAGGCAAATATATTTAACAACCTCTATTTACAGGGGAAGGTAAACTATGGAGTTTACGATTTTGTTGAGAATAAGACGCTAACTTTTGATCTTAAATCTCAACACATGTGGGGTGTTGGTGCCTCAGTTGGTTACTTTATCTCTAAATGGCCCATACATCTTTCTTTTTCATACTCTCCAGAAATGAATAGGCTTTACTCAAGCTTCTCGTTGGGTTATGCCTTCTAAAAATGGAATAGTAGTGCTCTGGCATAAAATCTGCATAATTATTCTAAAAAGGGAATACTATGAATAAGTTAAGAGTTTTATTTTTTGCACTATCGGTTGTAGGAGTGCTCTTTTCATCAGCAGCTTTTGCTGATGGCCACGAAAAGAACCATAAGGAGAAAAAACACTGGAAGGAGTCTAAAAATCCACACCGTGAGGATAAATTCTACAAGAAGGGACATGGACATTGTCGTGTTGTCGAAGTTCAAGAGGTGCACCATCCTCGGGGGAAAAAGTTTTACCATCCGAAGTGGCATCCTCGTCGTAATTTTGAGCGTCGATGGGTTTACTTTCCCCGATACAATATGTACTGGGATAATTATAGGGATGTTTACGTATATAACTCATATGGGCGTTGGATAGCAGAGCCAGAGCCTCCCCGTATTGCTGTAGATGTTGACCTTGCCGATGAGCGTTTTGTAGAGCTTGGTGTAGATCTAGATTTGCGTAGCGATGTTTTTAGGCTCAACGCTAGGCATCGAGTGGTATTTAAGCTTTAAAATAAAAGAAACGAGGTCGTCAAGACCTCGTTTCTTTTATTCTGTAATGATGTATTCTGACTTCAGAACCCCCTTGAGCATGCTAAAAGGAATTGTGTACGAAATGACCCCATCAGCGTAGCTTGCTATCTCGTAGTAGTCGTATGCCAAGAGCAGCCCTTGGCGGGTAAGCGCAAACGAGGAGGGTAACGGAAGGTCGTCTTCCGAAACAAATAGGCCTACGTCTTCGAGTGTCGATTGTTCCTTAATGTTTCTGCTCTTCTTGAGATGTGCAATATTGATTGCTTTAAATTCAAGTATTTTACCTGTTTGAATGATGTCGTCTAGTTTAAGGCGTTTCCCATTGCTTGATTTAAAAGAGGTGTATGTTTCGGATGGATTGCCGTGTGCTCCACCGGTATAAGAGTAGTGCATTCTTCGTAACGAAATAGTATTTGGAGTGTTGGATACTACAGTTACGCTATCGATGCTTTCCCATCCGAGCATTGACAAGCCAAACTCTTCCTTTGTTTGCTTGATACACTCATCTACAAATGCTTTAGTGGCTTCCTCAGCAGTCTTACATCCCTTAAAAGCAGAGTATTGTATATGTGCGTAAAGGCTATCCGCTAAATTTTTATTCTGCTTTTCATCAAACTCGGGATAATAGATGCTTGCTCGAAATAGCAGCGAAGTATCTTTTATCTTGTCGTTATTTTGCAAGTAATGAGCAGCCTTGTACTTGTAGATAATGGTGTCGCCAGCATTGCTTATAGTGCTGTTGCCGGAGGTATTGCAAGAGGAGAGAAAAAGTAGTGCCGAATAGTAGGCTCCTATCGCTATAAAAAATTTCATATTCTTTTTTTAGACAATCAAAGATAGTATGTAAGGTGAATTTGTCGGAAAGTTCTGTTTTTTTATCCCCCATTTTTAACTTTAATATTAAATTCGGGGAATAGTTACACTGGAATATCCATGTTTTGTACGTAAGTACAAATGAATAAAACGTGTATAATGGGCATTCCATCAGGTCGTAGACGTAAATTTATTTTGATGAAATATTTTGGAGCACATGTTAGCGCATCGGGTGGGGTAGAGAATGCCCCTATCAATGCACATAGAATAGGAGCAAAGGCATTTGCTCTTTTTACTAAAAACCAGCGGCAGTGGAAATCTGCGCCCCTATCATCAGCCTCAATTAGTGCATTCAGGGCTAACTGCGAGAAGTACGGTTTTTCTCCTTCGCAGATTCTTCCTCATGATAGCTATCTTATTAACCTTGGGCATCCCGAGGATGAGGGGTTGGCTAAGTCGCGTGAGGCATTTTTAGATGAAATGATGCGCTGTGAGCAGTTAGGACTCGATAGGCTTAACTTTCATCCGGGAAGCCATCTGGGTAAAGTTGATGAAGAGACTTGCCTGCGTAAAATTGCAGAATCGATAAATCTAGCCCTAGAAAAGACCTCTGGTGTTACTGCAGTTATAGAAAATACAGCAGGGCAGGGTACAAATCTTGGATTTAAGTTTGAACATCTTCGGTACATCATCGATCATGTCGAGGATAAAAGTCGCGTTGGCGTATGCATCGACACTTGCCATGCTTTTTCTGCGGGGTACGATTTGGCAACTCAAGACGCATTTGATAAGACATTTATGGATTTTGATGCCATTGTAGGATTTGGCTACTTAAAGGGAATGCATCTTAATGATACTAAGAAAGCGCTGGGCAGCAAGGTCGATAGACATGAAAATATTGGAGTAGGGTTTCTCTCTACAGATGCTTTTAGGTTTATTGCCAAGGATCCTCGATTCGATGGAATCCCATTGATACTAGAAACCCCTAATGAAGAGTTATGGGCTCAAGAAATAGCCTTGCTCTACAGTTTTCTCTAACCGATGAAGGGTGTAATTCTAATAAATACAGGTAGTCCTGCCTCTCCTTCGATTAGGGATGTCGGTTCTTACCTTTCTGAGTTTTTAATGGATGAACGGGTAATTGATATTCCGTTCATCCCTCGATTTTTGCTAGTGCGTGGAGTTATTGTCCCATTTCGGAAGTATAAGTCTGCGAAGTCGTACAGCACCATTTGGACTAATGATGGTGCTCCCTTATTGGTAAACTCAGTTAAGTTGGCTCAAAAGGTTGAGGCTTTAACAGGTATAGCCGTTGAGGTTGCAATGAGGTATGGTCGCGAAACCGTCAAAAATGCATTTACAAGGTTAAATGCAAGAGTTTCGGATCTTTCGGAAGTGGTTGTGGTTCCATTGTTTCCTCATTATGCAATGTCTTCCTACGAAACTGTAGCTGTACATGCTGAAGCGATGTTGCAACAACTATCTTCGTCAATCACAATTAGGGTTGTAGAACCTTTTTACAATCATCCTCAGTATATCGATTCTTTGGTTGGCCAATTTGCTTCGCTTAACCTTTCTTCGTACGACAGATTGCTGTTTTCATATCACAGCATTCCTATTAGGCAGCAGGAAAAGTCGCTTAAAAAGGTAATGTCCGATCAATCTTTTGGAGTAAACTATCAGTATCAGGTAGAGCAGACTTCTAAGCTGGTTGCCGAAAAGGTAGGTATGATAGATAGGTATGATGTCTCATTTCAGTCAGCGATTGGGGATAGGTGGCTTGGTCCTTCAACTGGCGATGTATTAGGGAGCTTACCTGCTATGGGGATTAAAAGAGTACTTGTCATGAGCCCCGCTTTTGTTGCGGACAACCTTGAAACGCTCAAGGATATAAATGTAGAGGCTCGTAAAATATTTATGGATGCGGGTGGTGACGCTTTTACCTATGTTCCTTGCTTGAACGACAGCAGTCTGTTTGCTCAATTTGTAGCGAACATGGTTAATGCAGTATAAGCGTTGTAAAACATATCTTCTTGTGTTATGCATTGAAAAACAAAACACCGCAAATGCTGTTCCTAAATTTGATATAAATCAGCATTGGAGTGCGGTTAAAATTTGAGCGTTTTCTACCTTTCCGAAAAAAATGCACGATCATTCGACCCATAGCCCCCATCATCCAAATGGAGCATTAAAGATCGCCCTTTTCCTTAATGGTGGTTTTGCCATTATAGAATTTATAGGGGGGATACTTACTAACTCTACGGCAATTTTAAGCGATGCCATTCATGATTTAGGAGATGCGGCTGCAATTGGTACGGCCATTTACTTTGAAAAAATATCCCGTAAGCAGCGCGATAAAAAATATACCTATGGCTATAAGCGTTACTCTCCATTGGCGGCACTCATAAATACGCTTATTCTTCTTGTCGGTTCTACTGTTGTTCTTTTTCAGGCAGTACCACGATTGTTAGATCCTCAACCACTAAATTCTTCTGGGATGATATTGTTGGCAATTTTGGGGCTGATTTTCAATGGAATTGCTGTTGTTCGATTAAAGAAAGAAACCTCATCAGTGTCAAAGAAGGCTGTTTTGCTTCATCTTTTGGAAGATGTTTTGGGCTGGTTGGCTGTTCTTCTGGGAAGTATTATCATTAAGCTTACAGGCTGGACTATTGTAGACCCAATTATGTCGTTAGGAATAACAATGTTTATTCTGTTCAACGTGTTCAAAAACCTTCGCTCGATTTTTAAGATATTCATGCAATCGGCTCCAGATGGTATTGATGAGAATGAAATTCTTAGAAAGATAAAGAAAGATCCTCAAGTTGTAGGTGTTCACGATGTCCATCTTTGGACTATGGATGGTAGCTACCATGTAGCTACAATTCACGTTGTTGTTCGATATGGGTTAAGCAACGACGAACAAGTTAGTCTGAAACAGAACATTTGCAAACTTATGGACGATTTTGACATTGACCATGTTACCATAGAGGTGGAATTCGATACAGAAAACTGCCAAAAATGCGATTAGTGGTTCTTCCAATCGAGTATTTGGTAGCTGGTCGGTTGTACGGCTTGGCTTAATGATGGAAGAATACGTTCGAGCATTATGCCTTCCAATGGTTTTCCTGGATAACCAAATGTTGCTCGAACTCCAAGGGAAGCAAAGCTTACGGCTCTGTCTAAAGCAATAGGAAGACTATCTCCTTGAAGTATAGATCCTACAATGACGCTTGCAAACGTATCACCTGTTCCAGGAAATGCTGCTGGTAAGTAGCTGCACGATACCTTCCAAAAGCGACCGTCTTCGCTATTGTATGCAATTACAGAGGTATGCTGCTCATCAGTAGTGGGAATGCTGGTAATCATTACGATCTTAGGTCCCATATCTGCAAGGCGAAGTAGGTAGTTGCGCGCCTGTTGTTCTGTTATCTTTGGCTGGTATGGCTCGTTTAGAAGCAGAAAAACCTCTGTAAGGTTTGGTGTGATGATATCTGCCTTCTTTACGAGCATGCGCATTTCTGTAACCATCTCTTGGCTAATGGAGGTGTATCTTTTCCCATTGTCGCCCATAACTGGATCTATCACAACCATCATGTTGTTGTCTCTAAAGTCGTCGATAAACTTTGCGACGATGCTTATTTGTGCTGCGGAACCAAGAAACCCGCTGTATACTGCATCAAACCGAAGTTTTAGCCGCTTCCAATGGTCGATTATAGGTTGCATATTTGCCGTCAGGTCTACAAATTCGAATCCGTCGTACTGGCTGTGGGTCGAAAGTATGGCTGTAGGCAATGGGCAAACTTGTATTCCCATCGACGAAAGTATTGGGATAATAACCGTTAATGATACACGCCCAAAACCAGACATGTCGTGTACTGCTGCAACTCGTTTAACGGGGTTAGAAAACATGCTTTTTGTGTTTTCGACAAAGGTAGTCAACTTAATTGTTGGTTGTAACTTGTTGGAATAAAATTAGATGGTTAATTGTAATTAAAATAAACGCAATATTAGGATAAATGTTTTTTTTCATTGAAAAAAATGTATAAATTGGAAAGCAGTTAAGAATCTTAATTCCCAAACTAAACATTCAGGGTTATGAGAACTATAACATTTAATGAACTTCGAAAAATCAAAGACAGTCTTCCAGAGGGAAGTATTCATCGCATCGCAGAGTCGTTGCAAGTGTCTGATGAAACTGTTCGCAACTACTTTGGCGGTGCTAACTACAAGTTCGGTCAAACTGTTGGAATTCACATTGAAAAGGGTCCAGATGGGGGTGTCGTAGAACTCGATGATACTACAATTCTGGATATGGCATTAAGCATGCTTAACGAAAAGTCATAAAGCAATTAGCAAAAAGTTCTCATTTTAATAAAGAAGCGGCCATCATTTGATGGCCGCTTCTTTATTAACGCCTTTTAAGAAGATTAAGAATTTGCTTAAATCCCGTTTCGTTAACTTTGTGCCTTAACAAATCAAAAATATTTAAACCATGCGAGTAAAAAGTTTTTATAAGCTTTTGGTTGGCTTATCTGCTGCTCTTTTTATTCAGGGGTGTTCTTCTACATCTAAAATTCCCAAGCCTAACGAAGGCTATACCAGCTTTGAATACAAACCTACCTCTTCAGTGGTAAATGTTCCTGTTTCTCTTAGCGAAAAGATGCTCAACAGCAAGATTAATGCTGAAATTAATGGGCTGCTTTTTGAGGATAAGAATATGACCGATGACAATGTTATGCTCAAAGTTTGGAAAGTTCAGCCCATTGCTGTTCAAATTAATGGAATGAGCATCGACTATCGAATTCCGTTAAAGATTTGGCTTAAAGGAGGTATGACTAAACTTGGTATAACGGTTGCTAAGGAGGTGGAACTCCAGATTGCACTGAAATATCATACCACGTTTGGTATTGCTCCCGATTGGTCTGTATCGTCAAAAACCGTTTCGTCAGGTTTTGAGTGGATAACCAACCCTGAGGTTAGCCTTGTAGGATTCAAGGTTCCAGTTAAGTACGTGGCCGATAAAATTGTAGGAGGAATGCAAGGTCGTGTATGTGCCGAGATTGACAATCAGATAAAGACTCAGTTTGATATTAAAAACCAAATGGCTACCGCTTGGAAGCAGGTTCAGCAGCCAATGTTGCTCAATAAGGACTACAACCTTTGGCTTAAGTTAACTCCTTCGGAAATTACGGCTACACCATTCACCTCTCGTAATGGAATTGTTAGCACAGCCATTGGGGTTAAGTCTCAAACAGAGGTGCTTGTTTCTACAAAGGCCCCTGTTGTTACGCCTGTTGCAAAGCTTCCAAACTTTCGACTAATTCAAAAGTCTGATGGGCAGTTTAACTTTAATATATGGACAGATATTCCCTACGCTGAAGCAGAACAGATTGCAATTAAGGAGGTAAAGGGGAAAATGTTTAGCTCAGGAAGTAAAAACGTCACTGTAAATAGCCTACAAATCTACGGCAGCAACGGGAAGATTATTGTTGGAGCAAATCTGTCGGGTAGCTTTAATGGAACGGTTTATTTTGCGGGTGTTCCTGTTTACAACAAGGAAAAGCACGCGGTTGAGGTTGCCGATTTTGATTTCGAGATGCAAACAAAGAATATTCTTTACAAGAGTGCTGCATGGCTATTTAAGAGCACCATAAAGGATGCAATTAAGGAAAACATGGTATTCCCAATCAGTAGCTATCTGAATACAGCTAAGAGTACTGCTAATGCTAGCCTTAAGAATAATAGATCGGTTCAGAATATTGCCATCAACGGAGTTGTAGATCAAATCGATATAGATAATATTTATCTTGCAGACAAGTCGTTTAAGGTACTTGGTATTGCTCGAGGAAAACTTAATGTTGCTGTTGAAGGATTAAACTTTTAAACTGTATTAAGTAAATAGTACTAAAGCCATCGGTTATGCTGATGGCTTTTTTGCTTGTTGCTATTAGCTCTATTAATTTTGTTGGCAGTTTAGATTATTTTACCTTAGCAACTATTCTCGTTAAAAATAGGAGAAATGTTTTTTTCATCGTATCTGAGATTGCTGATTCAGAAAGTAAAAAGGTTGCCAAAGCGGCATTTAATGCTTTTGTTTAGCGTTCTTACTGGTGTTTTTTGCGGGTTTGCAGCAATAACCATTAAGTGGCTTATTCATTTTGTTAAGGTTAATCTAACAGGTTGGCTACCTGCCGATAGTGGAAGCGTTCTTCTATTCGTTTATCCTATGGTTGGGGTTTTACTCACCATCCTATTTCTTCGTCTATTTGTTAGAGACGATATAAGCCATGGCGTTACTAAGGTGCTTTATGCTATTTCTCGTAAGGAGTCGAGGCTAAAAGCGCATAACATGTACACATCTATGGTTGCAACTTCGCTGACTATTGGTCTTGGAGGCTCGGTTGGTGCCGAAGGTCCTATTGTAATGACCGGTTCGGCCATTGGTTCTAATATTGGTCAATTTTTCAGAGTTGATGCGCGCACTATTACGTTGCTATTGGGAGCCGGTGCGTCTGGTGCTATTGCTGGTGCATTTGGAGCTCCTCTTGCTGGGCTTATTTTTACACTGGAGGTTCTTATGCTCGATCTTACCATGTCTGCAGTGGTTCCTCTTTTGTTGTCTACGGTTTGTGCGGTAAGCGTCACCTATCTCTTTGTTGGGTCTTCAATAATATTTCCCGAAAGATATATTCTAGATTTTTCGGTTTACAACATTCCTTTTTATGTAGTTCTTGGTATAGCCTGTGGTGCTGCTTCGCTTTACTTTACGTGGGCATCCATTTCTATAGAAGGTTATTTTAGGAAGCAAAAAAGCTGGATCGTAAGGTTTCTTGTAGGAGGAGTGCTGCTAGGGCTACTAATAATGCTCTTCCCATCACTTTATGGCGAGGGGTATGAGGCTATTGGAAAGTTGCTGTCGTTAAAGAATAATGTTCTTTTTGAGCATACCTTATACTATGGCTTAAGAGATAATACTTGGGCGCTGCTTTTAATCCCTTTACTTATTATACTATTTAAAGTACCTGCTATGGCGTGTACTTTTGGTGCTGGGGGGGTAGGGGGAATTTTTGCGCCTAGCCTTTTTATAGGAGGAATGGTCGGATTTTTTGTTTCAACATCCATTAATGTTCTTTTTGGGACAACCCTCCCTGTCGGAAATTTCACCTTGGTCGGTATGGGTGGTGTATTGGCGGGTGTAATGCATGCGCCACTTACGGGGATTTTTCTTATTGCCGAAATAACCGGAGGGTACCAGCTTTTTATTCCGTTGATGTTGGTGTCCGTTCTTTCATACATTACGGTATTTAGCCAAAACCGTCATTCGCTTTATACGTTGCGCTTGGCACAGTCGGGCGATTTGATTACGCACCATAAGGATAAGGCTGCTATAACCATAATGTCGCTTGATGAGGTTGTCGAAAGAGACTTTGTTCCTGTGCTATACGATGCTTCGTTTGGCGAACTGGTTAAGGCTGTTGCAAAGTCTAAGCGAAATATTTTCCCCGTTATCGACCAGAATCGCTCTTTAAAAGGGGTTGTCCTGCTCGACGACATTCGTCATATAATGTTCGAAAGTTCCAATTACGATGTGGTAAAAGTGAGCGATCTTATGGTTTTACCTCCCGAGCAAATAGTGTATGGTAATTCGATGGAAGAGGTTTTCTCTAAATTTGAAGGCTCTGGAGCTTGGAATTTGCCGGTTGTTGACGAACTTGGCGTATACGTTGGTTTTGTTTCTCGATCGCGGATACTTTCCATCTATAGGGAAAAGCTGGTTGACCTCTCTAACGAATAACAGTCTCTTTCTTTCATCGGTTCTGCAAGCCTTGGGGGAGATTGTAGACTATAGTCGGTAGTAAAAGTTGAATCCCAAGTTTGGGAACGACGATTTTTCTAGATTGGAGGTTATACCCCAGTAGGAGGTGTCTTTTATTCGTTTGTCGCTGCCTACCTGTATGGAATATCCGAGGTATACTTCAACTCCCCATCGCTGTGAGAGGTTCAAGGCGCGTCCCAGCTGCAGGTTCAACAACGAGTGCAGCTCCTCTTCTTCCTGTGTGTCTTCGTTCAAGAAGCATAAGCCAGCTCGTGTAAACCAAGGCCTCTGTGCCGACATTTCTGAACTTCCAAATAGATGAACCTGTCCTGTTATTGACACCGATTGAAACTGGCTACCAAAGGCTTGGAACCAACCGTACGATGCGCCCACCTGCACTTGTCCTTGAAGGTATCGAATACCTACATTGCTCATTTCTGGCATCCCAAAGCCTCCAGTAAGCAAAAAGTTGCGTTGGCCGATTGCCGCTTTAGCTGGGTACGCCACTATGGTTGCTACAAGAACTGCTGCTGCTAACCATTTTGTTGCAATTTGTTGCATGGCTCATTTATAATAGATAAGAACACCTTTAAAGCACTGACATCTACTTGTACGAATATGATATTTTATTGTTTTACATCGATTTTTCACGTTGATGGGGTTGTGGTTCTAGCATACACAGTTATTTTAGCGAAATCATTTCGTTAAATTATTTTTTGATACCGAGATTTACTTACCTTTATCCCCACAATTTAAAAAAACGTATTATGGTCCGCGATACACAGATCTTTGATCTTATTGCTAAGGAGCGAGAGCGTCAAACTCATGGTATTGAGCTTATCGCGTCAGAAAATTTCGTTTCAGAACAGGTAATGCAGGCAATGGGTTCTGTACTTACTAATAAATATGCCGAAGGCTATCCTGGTGCACGTTACTATGGCGGTTGCCAGGTGGTAGACATCGTTGAGCAGCTCGCTATCGATCGTCTAAAGGAACTTTACGGTGCAGAATACGCTAACGTGCAACCACACTCGGGCGCTCAGGCAAACATGGCCGTTTTTATGGCTTGCCTAAAGCCAGGCGATACCTTCATGGGGCTCGACCTTGCGCATGGTGGTCACCTTTCTCATGGTTCACCAGTAAACATGTCGGGTACGCTTTATAACCCTATTGGGTATAAGGTCAACGAAGAGGATGGACGCGTTAACTACGATATAATGGAGCAAATGGCCATCGAGCATAAGCCTAAGCTTATCGTTGGTGGTGCTTCGGCCTACTCTCGTGAGTGGGATTACAAGCGCATGCGCGAAATTGCCGACAAGATTGGCGCAATCTTTATGGTGGATATGGCTCACCCTGCAGGTCTTATTGCTGCTGGTTTGCTTGAGAATCCAGTTAAGTATGCGCACATCGTAACATCTACCACCCACAAAACGCTTCGTGGTCCTCGTGGTGGTATTATCCTTATGGGTAAAGACTTCGAAAATCCTTTTGGACTAAAGACTCCAAAGGGCGAAGTGAAAATGATGTCGGCAGTGCTTAACAGTTCTGTATTCCCAGGAATACAGGGAGGACCACTTGAGCATGTTATCGCCTCTAAGGCTGTTGCCTTTGGCGAAGCATTAACTCCAGAATACAAGGTATACCAAACTCAGGTTAAGAAGAATGCTGCAGTTCTTGCACAAACTTTTGTTGACATGGGCTACAAGGTTATATCTAATGGTACTGACAATCATCTTATGCTGATAGACCTCCGAACCAAGTATCCAAACATCACCGGAAAGCAGGTGGAGAATACGCTGGTTAAGGCAGATATCACCATTAACAAGAATATGGTTCCTTACGATTCTCGTTCTCCATTTACCACTTCGGGTATTCGTGTTGGCGCTCCTGCCATTACAACCCGTGGTCTTAAGGAAGATCAGATGCCGCTAATCGTTGAGTATATCGACACGGTTATTGCTAACATCGAGAACGAGGCTAAGATTGCTTCTGTTCGTGCAGAGGTTAATAAGATGATGAAAGATCTACCACTTTTTGCTTGGTAGTGTTTGAATAATAGTAGTTAAAATTTAAAAAGGGCTGCCTGTTGAAGGTCGCCCTTTTTTTGTTTTAGAGGGTGAGATTTAGTAGTGGCAATAAATCTCAATATGCTATTCTTTTACCTGCATGTATAACAGGTTGGGGTAGAATCCCAGCTCTTTGTAAAAGGTTATTGAGTTTTCGTTGCACGAAGATACGTATAAGCCAATCTCCTTGCAGCGTTTGTCTTTTAGCCATTCGATATGCAAGCGCATTAGCTGTCTGCCAATTCCTTTTCTTCTTTGGCTGTGCAGCACATGAAGCGAAACAACTTCGCCCGTGTGCCCCGATACTGTGGATATGCAGTAGCCGTAAACGTTTTCATCTTCTTCGGCAATCGTAATCTTCAGCTCTTTATCCCCATCTAGTATAGCACTCATTCGGTCTTCAAAAACCAGATTGGCATACTGCTCCTTAAATACAGGTTCTGATTGTTCGTGGTACTCTCTGTTCCTTATCCAAAGATGCTTAATACGCTCTATTTGCGACGGACCAATGTCGTGGTATTCGATCATATGCGCTTACTATTTGTTGTTTTACTCCTTTTATAGGGATATGGCTATTCTTCTACTGGAACTGTCCCCTGTAAAATTTGTTGTTGCTGTCTAGCTGAAGCTTGTTATTGCTAAACCAGCTGATAAAGCTGTTCCACTTTCCCCTGTTAAGCGAAACCCATTCCTCGAAGTTGTTCTCTTCGCCTTTCATCAAAATCCAATGGTTGTAGGCCTCCATGTGTCCGGCTTCCTGAACCTTCTTCATGTATTCGAAGAGCGCATTGGGGTAGTTCTTGTTGAGCTCCTGCTTGTAGTAGTTCGCTAGGAAGTTTGTGCGGATTCTATCCAACGAGTTTATATCTATTTCTCTCTCGTTTACAATAGAGAGCATTAGCGTTGGCTCGAATATCAGCGAGTAGGGGAGTTTTGCTCCATCTAATGCAACGCTGCTGCTTGGGATTACTACATTCCGGCTAAAGCTTACGCTCATTGTTGTATCCGATGTAATACGGATTTCGCTCTTGTAGGTATTGTAGAGTAGCTTGCTAATTTCTGCGGTTCTTTTGCTGTTTCGTTCCAGGTTCATAAAGATTTCGCCGTAGAGTACGCCCCACATCTCTTCGGTTGTTTTGCAGTAGAGCTTAGATGCCCAGTAGTAGTTAGAGGAGAACGAAGGATCAGCGCAAATGCCTTGTTCGAAGTAGGAGAGCGCCTTGTCTATGCTATTCCCGTTCATGTACACAATGCCCATTTCTAGATAAAGGAAACCCGTATTAGGGAACTTTTTCAATCCTTTCTCGTATATTTTTAACGCTTTATCCGATTTCCCGAGGCCATCGTAGCTGTTGCCTAGCAGCTGGAAAACCCTATCCGATGCATCCTTATGGTCCTCTAGCTTACTTAGTATTCTAACAGCCCCCGTGTAGTCGTGCTGAAGGTAGCAGGCGTAGGCAATCTCGTAGGGGTAGGCAATATTGGTCGGATCGAGCAGCTGTGCCTCTTGTAGCAGCTTAACAGATTCGGCTACCTGCCCGTTATCCATTTGCTTTATTGCTTTTAGGCCTAGCTCAAGCGCTTTTTCTTGGTTCGTTTGGCCGTATGCTGCTGCTCCTAAAAGTAGTAGTAGCACGAATCCTGTGTTTTTAAGAAGATAGGTCATATAGTGGTTTTGTTTTGTGAGTACCTATGCCTTTGTGCCATACCTGCTACTCCTACCTATGCAACAGCTGTAATCTTCTAGAATTCGTAAGGCTGCTGCTAGTATCCCCTCTATTCATCTCCAAATCACTCAAAACCCAAAAGGAGTGCATGGGCTGCTTATATGTTTATGCTTGCCTTTAGCTACTGTTTTTTGCTTGATGCCGAAACCTCTACTTGTTTTCGATTTCCCTAAAAACGATTCGGCTCTCTTTAAACGCAATCGTATCAACGGCTGTGGTTCGAGATGCAATTTTTGCCAAATATTCCTCGCTTATCGAGTTGTTCTGTCTTAAGTACCAGCCCGAAAAGCCTTGTGATAAATTGATGGTTGGAATGTTTTTTACAATGCAGCTTACAATAGGGAACTGTATTTCTCCATTGGTTTCGTAGGCAAATACTGTAGGATTAAATGAAGTTTTTGTTGATCCTAGAATTGCAGGTTCCGTTTTTACAACAATAGGCTTAAACTTTAGCCACTCTTTGTCGAAAAGGAATGAGGTCGTTTCCAGCGTATCTTTTACGAAATACAGAGCCCCATTTTGCCGTTGTAGCTTATAGGTCTGTTTTTTTCCATCGTTATATAATATTGTTGCCTGCGATTTTGAAACAATTGTAATCGTATAGCTGCAGCTGTTATACTCCATAATATTGTCATCTAGAGAAGGTCGTTCCTTAAAGATCATGTAAATATCGTCCTGAAACCTTCGTATGTAGCCATTTATTATTGAGGTGTCAAAAACTTCTCCTTTGTTTGTAAACATGCGGGTCGTTCCTTCCACAAAGCTTGCTTTTTGAAGCGTCTGGGGATAGCTTTCGTCATTGTTGCACGATGTGGTGCACAGTATGCAGGCGAGCATTGCAACGCTTAGGCTTATCGTTTTCATGGTATGTCGGGATATTGGCTGGTGGTACGAATTTCAACTTCTACATCATCCTTCGTTTGCGATGATGTGACAACTTTAGCCCTCAGCTCATCTTTTAGGGGTAGCTTTTGGTCGTCGGTCGATTGCTCGGCGTGCATGGGCACTATGCCGCTTCTTGGGTTTACCAGATTGCAGAGCCTAGCAAGGCAATCTGCCGAGGCATGGCCGCTGGAGTGCATGCTCTTTACAACAGGGAACCTCGCAACAAAGTCGAGGTAGCGCTTAACGGCATGCTTGCTGTTGGGGTTTACGTAATCCTTCCACATCGAGTAGATGAGCACGGTGCTGTCCATATCCAGTCGGGGAATGATAGCCTCTAAGTATTCATCAAACTTTTCGGTGGCCCTAACCAGCATGCAGAACCCCGTCTCCTGCATTTGGGCTGCCAGCTGCTCGTTCCCCTTCCAAAAGGTGTGCGCGCTGTCGAACACGAATAGGGGAGATCTTCTCCCTGCAGTTTCGGTAAAGATATCCAGGATGCACTTTTGGTAGTCGTCGCATATAAACGGTCGACCGCCCATTTCCCGGTTTGCTCCATAAAATGTTGCAAGACGTTCCATATCGGTCGACGAGCACATTACGAACACGTTCCTGTACTGCCTCATCAGCTCTAAAGCTCGCCGCCCTAGACCATGCTCGTGCGATACGCTCTCGTTGGAGCACGATGGCATCGTTGCCTCGGTTATTAGGAAATCTACCTTCCCCTTTCGTAGTACATGCTTCTCAACTGTCGATAGCAGACCTTTTCCAATGTAGCCATGACCGCGAAAATCGCCCGTATGCAGTATCCTCTTGCCCTGTGCCTCTACCAGAAACATGTACGAGTCGTAGGCCGAGTGGCTCACAAAGTATGGCGTAACCTTTATGTCGGCAATGACGATTGGCTGCTTGGGCTTGTACACCACCATCCTTTCCAACTTCGACAGCACTAGGGCCTGCTGCTCCTCGTCTCCATTTGTACGGGCAAGCCGCTGATGCCTATACAGGGCAACTCTTTTGGCTACGCAGCCGATATGCTGCTTTACGCTGTCGTCGACAAGGTAGGATAGCCCTAGCAGTTCGGGATGGAAGTGGGTGTAGAATATGGCATCAGCACCTCGCGTCAACCGTGCCAGCGCCTCGCTGTTGGCAAGCGTAATCTGTGCGTTACCATCACCATCGGGATGATTTTGCCCCAAGTCTATAAGTATACGAGCCTGCTCGGTTGCAATCTCTGTGATGCAACCGCTAGCTTGGTCGATGCCCCTATGGATGGTTATTCTCATTTTTTACAGTTGGCTGTTTGGTGGTGTATCCTTTGCCTTATTGTTCGAATCACGGAATCTTCGGATTACGCTGTTTTCTCGGATTTACCCCTTACGGTATTGTGCTACCCATTTACTAAGGTTAGCCTTTCCGTGTAATCCGAGTAATCCATTAGTTCGTGATTCAGACGTTATTCATTGTTCCTTCTCCTATTGAACCTTTACTATCCGTAAGTTACCTTTCTTATCAACCTTTTCCACCGTCCATCCTTCTTTAAGTTCGATGGTATAATGTTCACCTACAATAGTGTTGCCTTTTATATCAGTAGGAAGAGGGAAGATGAACCAAGTGTTTTTGTCCTCATGTTTTATTAAAATGCCGGAAACACCTAGTGCCGCTTTACCCTCGATTGTCGAAAAATTGCCAAAGTTTTTTCCTTGCGTATCCCTTCCACTAATGCTCGAGTATACTGTTCCTTTATCTTTTAGGCGTAACGTTCCATTCATGTCGTAGCTTTGAGCGAAATTGTTATCGGCTAGTAATACCGATAGCGTTGGCTTTTTAAAGAATATGTTGGTATAGTAGGCAATGTTCTTCTCATTTGTCTCTTTTCTTTCTGTCTCTAGCTTATGAATGCCATTATAGTTGTTCCTATTTTTTGCATTGTCCACATCTTTTGAGGTAAAATGTAAGGCTTTACCTAAGCATCGCTTCTCGTAAATTTCCAGAAAATTATAAACTTGGTCTAATCCATTCCTCCATTGGACATTTAGATGGTCGAAAAGCAGTCCGTAAGCTAAGCCTGTTGCATAGGGGAATGGTCTAGTGTAGGTATCTGCTGCTTCTCGCTTATCTATTTCGTTTATTGCCTCTTGGTATTTATTGGGGTAAGTCGATAGAATGTAGCCCGTATAGCTTGCTGTACCTTCCAATGTTTCTATCTCCAGCTCTTCTTTCAGAAACGAATTGTACTTATCCTGACGTAGCTTCCTAAAGATAAAGGCATCTCGCAGGTAACCTTCAACGATGCTCTTTTCTTTGAGCTCGTTTGCCGATTTGAGCGCATTTCGCAACGCTTGATATTCTAGCCTAAGCCACTCCCTTGCGTCATAGTTGTCTAGGTAATCAATCTGATTGCCGTATAGCTTTATATGCCTATGCTGTAAAACGTGGAAAAGCTCATGGATAATTGTTGCGCTATTGTAGTTTAGGTAGCTATGCATAATAGTTGCAAACATTTCACCTTCGTATTTTTGGGCAGTGTTACCCTGGCTTAATTCATTGGGTGCAACTTTTTTGAAGTATAGCACAGAATCGGAGGTGCTGCTCCCTTTTAGCGGGTAGAGCGAGTAGATTTCACCATTATTCCCCAGAACAATTGTTTTATCCGACCAAATATTTTCTCCCCACAGCTTACCGTTATCCTTATCCAGAATAGCCTTTGCTTTAAGCAGCTCATCTTTGGCCTCTTCCTTGGTTCGTTGAGGCAGCGTTACCTCGTTAAGCTTAACTTTTTCTAGTATAGATTTCCATTCTGGCAGGGAGTGGAGGCATGCTAGGTCGCCATCGACGGCAATATGCTGGTAGTTATAGTAGAATCGTTTATCAGCAAGAATGTTTAATGTTTTTAAAGCATTAGCCGTATCCTTATTTAATGCATATATGCAGGCACCATTGTATAGCCTTGATGAGGAGATGTCGTTTCCGCAGCTGTCAATAACTTGGCTGAACAGCTTTGCTGCAGTCTGATAGTCTTTGCCCTTATAGCTTTTTATTGCATTAGTATAGGTTGCATCTGCATCAAATTTCTGTGCATATGAAATTGATGATAATAGCAGAAGTAAAATAAGGCTTGCTGTGTTTCTCAAAGTGGTAGGTTGTTTGTAGCTCATTTTGATAATTGTAGTTATAAATAGGTAAATCGCATTCTACTAATATCCATTTTTAAGTAGTAGAATAATCTTTTTCCCGCAACCACTGCTATTTACTCGAACGGGTAGCCGTAGAAGTCCATCATAAAAGCCATACGATTCGAAATGATTACAGGGAAAAATATCGGCTTCCAATATAGCTAAATATTACTAGCATATCTCCATAGACTTTAACTTTATTTTTTCAACCTCCTACATGCTCCCGCTGCCAATGGGGCAATCGCTAGGCTACGTCGAGTAGTTGTGATGGCGCATCGGCTCTGGCATAACAGCTAACGGTAAATATCCCACCTTTCGCCATACATCACTATAAAGTAGGCTTATAGCTGCCAATGTTTTTTGTTTGCTGGTGGCAAAAAATTAGCGAAAAATATTTTTTTTATCAAAAAATGCTAATTTTGTTAACCGTACCTCGTTGCAAAGGGCCCTGTTCTACCAACAGCCAAATCGTAGGCATGCTATTTCAACGGTGTATAAGTTAACCTAGTTGTACTACCAAAAACTTTCTTAATCTATGGGAAATGCAAGTAATACGGGACATGCCAACAACCTTGCCAACCTAAAAAAGATTGTCGGCATTACCGCAGAGCTGGGTGCCAAGTACAATCCTGTACAGGAAATGCTAAAGCCCGTTAACATCGAGAAGTCTGTTGCACTTGGTCAAAAGGTGCTCAACGAGCAGCAGGCCGCCGAGGTAACCTACAGCGAGGCTGTAGACGCTCGTGCCTCGCTCTTCGACGATCTCGACAAGTACTCGCAGCGCGTGGTCAGCATCTACGCCATATCGGGTGCCGATGCCAAGTCTGTGGAAAACGTAAAGGCCGTTCATCGTAGGATGTATCCTCAGCACGCTTCCAAAAAGGGCGCTGCTACTGCCGAAGCGCAGCCTAATACTCGCTCTTCTGCTCAGCTGGGATTCGAGGACAAAACCAGCAACTTTGCTCAGATTGCTTCGTTTGTGGAGGCCAACCCTAAGTACGCGGCCAACGAGCCCGAGCTCACCAAAGAGGCGGTACGCAAGTACTCTGCCGACCTTATTGCCGCCAACGACCGTTGTGCTGCTGCCGAAGGTGCTCTCGAATCGGCCCGTATCGTACGCGACAGGGTGTTCTACGATAACGACGATTCGCTTTACAATATTTTCCGTGGGATTAAGCTCTACGTCAAGGGCGTTTATGGAACGTCGAGCGTAGAGTACAAGCGCATATCGGGTGTTGAGTTTAGATGTTTTAAGTAGCTAATGGCTAGGCCTAGACCCTAGAGGGGTGGCAGCAATGCCACCCTTTTTGTTGAATATGTGCTTGTAGAAGCGCCGCTAATCGTCGCTACGGTTGTATCATCAATGTACCCCGTTTCGTGTTAAACCTCCCCGTTAAACCCGATAGTGTGATAAACGCCTCTGTGCAACATCGCATTTACGTCTTCTAATCATCCGCTGTTGCCTGCCAGCTTCGCGTTTACAATTTCTAACCAACCAATGTTGCTGACCAACTTCACGTTTACAGTTTCTAACCAACCAATGTTGCTGACCAACTTTACGGTTACAGTTTCTAGCTAACCACCGTTGCCTGCCAACTTCGCGTCTGCAGCTTCTAACCAAGCACTGTTGCCGACTAACCTCGCGTTTACGGCTTCTAACCAAGCACTGTTGCCGACTAACCTCGCGTTTACGGCTTCTAACTAAGCGCTGTCGCCTGCCAGCATCACGTTTACAATTTCTAACCAAGCGCTGTTGCCGACTAACCTAGCGTTTACATCTTCTAACCAACCAATGTTGCCGACCAACCTCTCGTTTACAGCTTCTCGATGGGCATTGAATACCCCTAAACGCGAAATCCGCAGGAGCAACCTCGTGCATCCTGCGGATTTATGTTTTATATCGGCTACCTAGCTTCGGCTAATGCCCTACGCCTAGATGGCTTGCGTCTTAACCTTTAGCCATGCCTTTTCCTTGTCGTTGAGGTAGGTCGATAGCCGCTCGAATACCATCGTGTGGTAGCTGTTTAGCCAGGCAACCTCTTCGGTTGAGAGCATGCTCTTCTCTACTGGCGTTGTGTCAATAGGGCAGAGGGTAATGGTCTCGAACCTTTCAAACGCTCCGAACTCGTTGGTAACGTATGGTACGCAAAGGATCAGGTTCTCGGTTCTGATGCCGTACTGTCCGGGGCGGTAGAGGGCTGGTTCGTTCGAGGTTACCATTCCGGGCTTCAGCGTTACCGGATTTTCCTGTATTCTGATGCTCTGTGGGCCCTCGTGCACGTTAAGGAAGTGCCCCACACCGTGTCCGGTTCCGTGTCCGTAGTTAATGCAGTGCTGCATCATTGGTCCACGTGCCAGGATGTCGAGCTGCGATCCGCGGGTTCCCGCTGGGAATACGGCCATTGCCAGCGCAATGTGGCCCTTTAGCACCAGCGTGTAGTCGATCTTCTCCTGCTGCGTTGGCGTGCTCAGGTGTACGGTTCGGGTGATGTCGGTAGTCCCCGTTTTGTACTGTCCTCCCGAGTCGATCAGCAGGAATCCCTCGCTTTTCACCTCGGCGTTGGAGGCTTCGGTGGCCGAGTAGTGGGGTAGCGCACCGTTGGCCTTGTAGCCGGCAATGGTGCCAAAGCTTTCGCCAACAAATTCGTCCGACATGGCGCGCAGCTCCCGCTGCTTTTCGGCAATGCTCAGCTCGGTGATCGGCTCTTTTCCCAGGTTTTCCTCCAGCCACATGTAGAAGCGAACCAGCGCCACACCGTCCAGCTCCATCGCATGGCGGAATCCGGCAATCTCCACCTCGTTCTTTACCGCCTTCAGCGAGGTTGCCGTTCCGTTAGCGTCTCTATCCTCAACGATGTTAACGCTACGCTGCTGCAGCTTTTGTCTTATAAGGATATTGGTCTTTCGTGGGTTGATAATCACGTTTTGGGTGATGTCAATTCGCTCAACGAAGGCCTCAAAGTCGGTGTAGGCTTTTACCTGTACGCCGCTGGCCTCAAGGTTTTTCACTTCCTCGGTCGACAGCTTGCTGGTGTCGATAAACAGGAACGCCTTGTCGTAGCAAACCGCCCCATAGGCAAGGGCAAGCGGATTGTAGGCGATATCGGCCCCTCGGATGTTGAATAGCCAGGCTACCTCGTCGAGAGCCGATAGCAGCATGATATGGTTTTTGTGCAGATGCGCTGCCTTAATCAGCTGCTGTAGCTTGTTGGCGGTGCTCATGCCGCTTACGTTTTCGGGAACCAGGAACGCCTTGCTTTGCGGCATCTCGGGTCGATCGCTCCAAATTGGGTTAACCAAATCTCCGGCAATCTTCAGCTTGTTGGGGGCAATAGCCTCCGATAGCCGCTCGAACTCGCTTACCGAGAATAGGCGACCATCAACGCCTACAACCGAACCCGATTCCAGCGTATCCTTAATATATTGTTCTATGGATGGCACCCCTGGTAGCCCCATGCGCATAAGCTCGATACCCGAGCCCTTCAGCTGCTCCTCGGCCTGAATAAAGTAGCGCGAGTCGGTCCAAAGTGCTGCCGATGTAGTGGTAACAAGAAGAGTTCCTGCCGAACCATTGAAACCGCTGAGCCATTCGCGGCACTTCCATCGATCGGCAACGTACTCGCTAAAGTGAGGATCGTTGCTGGGCACAATGTAGGCTTCTAGCTTATGCTGAGCTAGTAAGTCGCGAATATCGCTTAGCCGTTGAGGTATGTTTTTCATCTGTGGCTTGTGTTTATTTCGGAAATAAATGTACGAATATTCGTTAAATTCCCTTCCATAGAACCATTTTTGTTGGCGTATTTATGGGGAGAATTGTATTTTTTTAAGTGAAAAGCCTAGGCATGCCGCTTAATATTCTCTTTAGTTTTTTTATATCTTTCCCTCCTAATTTAGACAAAACAAAAATAACGCGATACAATGAACAACTTTCAGTTTTACAATCCTGTAAAGATTGAGTTTGGCAAGGGGGCTGTCGATAAGCTTAGCAGCCACATCCCTGCAGGCTCTAAGGTGATGGTTACCTACGGTGGTGGTAGCATCAAAGCGAATGGTGTTTACGAGGCCGTGCTTAATGCCCTTTCGGGGTTTTCGGTTGTCGAGTTTGGCGGCATCGAGCCTAATCCATCGTACGAAACGCTGATTCAAGCGGTGGACCTTGCCCGTAAGGAGAAGGTAGACTTCCTTCTTGCCGTTGGCGGTGGGTCGGTGGTCGATGGCACCAAGTTTATTGCAGCCGCTATCCCGTTCGAAGGAGAACCTTGGGATATTCTTGTAAAGCGTGCCGAGGTTAAATCGGCGGTAGCTCTTGGCGCTGTGCTTACGCTTCCTGCCACCGGTTCCGAGATGAATGCCGGAGCCGTAATCTCTAAGCGTGCTACAAAGGAGAAGTTTGCCTTTGGGTCGCCCTATACCTTCCCTAAGTTCTCCATTCTCGATCCTGAGTATACCTACTCGCTTCCAAAAAATCAGATTGCCAACGGTACCATCGACGCTTTCGTTCATGTAATGGAGCAGTACATGACCTATCCTGCTGCCGGATTGGTGCAGGATCGTTGGTCGGAGGGGCTGCTTCAGTCGCTCATCGAGCTAGGCCCTAAGGCGCTCGAAAATCCTACCGATTACGACGTTCGTTCTAATCTTATGTGGGCTGCAACTATGGCGCTCAACGGGATTATTGTTGTTGGCATGCCATCCGATTGGGCTACCCACATGATCGGGCACGAGCTCACCGCGCTACACGGTCTTGCTCATGGTGTAACGCTTGCAATTATTCTGCCTGCAATGCTCAACGAGATGTTCGAGGAGAAGAAGGAAAAACTTGCTCAGTATGCCGAGCGCGTATGGGGCATTACCAGTGGCACTACCGACGAAAAGGCTCGTGCGGCAATCGTTAAAACCGAAGAGTTCTTCCAATCGCTAGGTGTACCAACCCATCTTAAGGAGTACGGCATTGGCGACGAAAGCTTCCAAACCATTTGTAACCGCTTTACCGAGCGCGGATGGACCGGAATGGGCGAGCGCAGAGCGCTAACCCCCGAGCGCGTTCTCGAAGTTTTAAAGAAGAGCTTGTAAGTTCTCTTAATAAAGAAGAAAGATAAACGAAAAAGAGGGATCTTTCGAAATTAAATGAACGAGCATTGAATTTAGGGAAGTTTGCTAATACCAACGACTTTAATTCAATGTTCGTTACTCCCTTCTGGTCACTGAGCACTGCCAAAGAGGGAGGGGCAGGGGTGAATCTCTTAAAATGATACAGAAAACCCTAAGCTCATAAACTTAGCTTACCGATACAACTATAAAGATCATGAACAAAGACTTGTACATATTTATTAGGTGGTCCGATGCCGATTACTCTGTTGGAATTAAAACTATCGACGATCAGCATAAGGAGCTCATCAAGTATATTAACCAAATCTACCAGTCTATTCTAGACCGTAATTCGAAGGAGGTTACCCCCGATGTGCTGGCCAACCTTGAGGATTACGCTAGGTTCCACTTTGGTTACGAGGAAAAAATATTCAACCAAATTGGATACGAGTTTGCTGAAGAGCATATTGCCGAGCATCGTGCCTTCTCCGAAAAGATTGAACAGTTTAAGGAGGGTATTGCTAAAGGGCACGATGTCATCTTTAGCATAACCAACTACCTTCGCGACTGGCTGCGCACCCACATCCAAAAGGAGGATAGAAAGTACGCCCCCGAGTTTCAAAAGCTAGGGATAAAGTAGATAGAGCAAATTTTGATGAAAATAAAGAAAGCCAACCTCCCGGTTGGCTTTTCTTCTTCTTTTTATGCGATGATGACTACTTCTGAAAAATCTTGGTCCAATTCTTTGGTTCACGATTTTTCCAGTCACCTTTATGAAATACGTAGCTAGCGATAAGTGGTAGAACAGTGGTAGCTTCAGCGTAAACCATCTGCTCGTACACGGTATCAACCTTACCCCACGACGATGCTTCCTTAAGGGTCGATGACGAGCAAGCGCCATCGCGAACATCGGCAACGGTAATAAGAACTGCATACTTATGCATCGATGCATCGATGCCAAGGCATTCTGCACATACAACTGTGTCTTGAGCAAAGTTCTTTGGAACTCCACCACCAATCATGAATAGACCGGTCGTCTTTGCTGCAATCTTAATGTCGGTAAGCTCGCGGAAGTCGGCAACCGAGTCAATGGTAAGGTAAGGCTTACCTTCCTTCATGCGCTCAACCTGGTGCATAACTAAACCAAATCCTGCCGAGCAGTCAGAGAATGCTGGAACGAAGATGGGTACGTTATGCTCGTAGCAGGTTTGAATAAGCGATTCCTTCTTAACCGAATTCTCCGAAAGGTACTTACCCATTTCGTAGATAAACTCGCGCGAAGAGTAGGGACGAGGCTCTAAGCTATCGGCAATGATCTTAATGGTAGAGTCGCAAGCTTGTAGCTCTTCCTCGTCGATGTAGGTATCGTAAATACGGTCAACGTAGTTGTCGCGAAGGAACTTGTCGTCAATAAACTGGGTTCCACGGTAGTGCTTGTAGCCAAGCGCCTCGAAGAAGTCCATATCCACGATCGATGCTCCGGTCGAAACAACGGCATCAATCATGTTGTGCTTAATAAGGTCAACGTAAACCTGCATGCATCCTGCAGCAGAAGTTGAACCTGCAATGGTAAGGATGTTGGTACATCCCTTTTCAGCAATCATCATGTTAAAGATGTCGGCTGCATTAGCAGTTTCTCTCGACGAGAATGACATCTCTCTCATCGAGTTGATGATTGGGCTAGCATCAAACGACTTAATGTCGATGTGCTTTATGACTTGTTTAAGAAGATCTTTCTTTTCCATTTGGAGTGAGTTCCGAAATTTGTAATTGCGAACAAAAGGATGAAAACAGCAACCTTTCGTTCAAGGTTGCTGTTTTGTATGTCGGACGTAAATGTCTTCAGCGGATTAACCCTTGATTACAGGGTAGAGGTAGGACGTAAAGCAAATTGCAACGAGTGCAGTTCCGTATTTCTTTTCTGGAACAAAGCTTTCAATATTAATGCTGATGTCTTCTAAACGGAAATCTTCCGAGAATCCGTTATAGTAAAGTTCGTCAAGGCTTAGTCTAAGTAGCTTTTCTATTTCCTCAACTTCATAGTTGCCGTTGTGTTCACACACGAGACCCCCATGGCGTTCATTTGTGTTGCGGTCGTATAACCAACCGTAGATGATACCGGCAGAAGCGCGCTCTCCCTTACCTGTAGTTGCAACAGCCATAATGGATTCAACAACGGAGCCGTGGGTAATTTTGGCAGGTTGTGGTACCTCTGTGGCTATACTAGGCATAATCGACGAGTAAGTCATAATATTAAACGTCTCGATATTTGCCTGTTTTAATGCTAGGTGATAAGATCCAGCGTGAACAGTGATGTCACTTTCTCCGTGTCCCTTGGTTACGAAGTAGTCTTTTGGAATCCGGTTTCCAACTACGATTCCTTGTAGTTCTTGTGTTGAGCTAAGGTTTGTCATCGTCGCACATAAAAAGATAATTGGTTAATACTAAAAGTTATATCGCCTTTTATGGGGTATTATACCCATACGTATTGTCGAATTGAAACAACTCCTTTCCGATTGGAGGGAGTTATCCTATTTTATAGGGAATATCTGGAGGCTTGTCCGCGGGGTAGAATCAAATCTGGCGGACGCAAAGACTTCGAAGAAGGTCGCTGAGTATCTTATACCTAAAAACCACCATAATGGTGCTCGAAAAAGTGTTTTTAGCGTGCAAGTTTCTTTTCATTTCGTTGTTCAAAGTTTACAGTTGACCTGTCTTCGAGTTAGTTTTTTAATGAACTGTAAGCTGTGTTTTCCATTTGCGCATGATGCACCCGAAAAACTTTGCAATTATAGGAAAATATTAGATTAAAAGAGAAGTCTTTTCTATTAATTTTTAACTTTTCTCAAAAAAATATATAAAGTGCTGATTTATAAAGATGATTTGGATGTTCATTGTCTCGTAAAGCAGTCTTTTTATACGTCTAAAAACGGCTAATTTTAGGGATGTGCTGAATAGGGTTGCCTTGTATTGGGGTAGAGAGCATTCCTGATCGTACATTTTTGCTCAACTTCTTGTAGAATTAGGGTGGATTGAGGCATGTTCTTGTTTTGATCTTCGTTCTTAGATTAAAGTTACTTTCTGTAGTCCACTAAATGGTATTTCATATTTTTATAGTTAAGGTTGTTTGTTTAGAACTATTGGTAGAGGTTAAAGTCAAGCGGCTTCTGTAAGAAATTCAGGGGAATAGACCTGCTTTTTGCATTATATGTGTAAAAACTTTGTTTTTTTTACACAAAGGGGGTACAACATTGGGATTCTGCCATTATATTTGCAGTGCAATTGAATTTAATCGTTTCACAAAACAAAAAACTGTACAATGAAAAAGTTACTCGTTATCGTTGCTGTTGCTGCTATGTTCGCAGCTTGCGGTGGAAACAAGGCTGAACAAGCTGATACTACTGCTGTTGATACTACTGCTGCTGTTGTAGCTGATACCACTGCTGCTGTTGATACTGCTGCTGTTGATACTGCTGCTCCTGCTGTAAAGTAATTTGCAACGATAAGCAAGAAATTAGAGTCAACCCACAGGGTTGGCTCTTTTTTTTGTTTATAGCCAGAATGGCTTTGGTTAAGCGGCAAAAAAGATGCGGATATGTTTACGACATACCCGCATCTTTTTTTGCTACATATTTATACTACTTTCCTATTTTGCATTTTAGATGCTCTAGCGTAAGCTTATCGTATCGTAGTTGCTGTTCTTTGCTGAGGCACCTGCGAACTTCAATAGAGTATGAAATCCAATTTCTTCGAATTTGAGCGTTTAGCAACCCTAAACTGTCAGTGTACTTTCTAATAATTGCGGTATCAGTAGGTGTAATGCTAACCTGATGCTGCAACCTTATCATTATACTGTCATATCGATCGTAAAGGGGCTCGTTAATTGATCTGAAGAGTGCTTTTCGGGCTATAAATACTTTTTTCTGGCTTTCTGTAAGCTCTAACTTCTTAAAAAACAAGTTGCGATCCTTTTCTGGAGAGGATTCTTTGTCTGTATAGGCAATGACAACGCCAATAAATGTGGCAACATTGGCAATCAGAAGCAGCGCAATGACCCAAAGAAGGTTTTTTTGTTTAAGGAAGAAGTTCATGTTTAAATGGTTATTTTTCAAAAGCTATGGGAACTTTTGTAATATCGTTGAGGCTTAGCATGTCATATTGTTGCGGTTGGTTTTTGCTGTGCGCTATGTAAACCGTAAGGCCTCCAATAAGAAAGGTTACCACTACAGAAACTACTAAGGCGTAACGGATGCTGTTTGAATGATTTTGTTGTGTTTTGCAAGCTAACTTGCCCATTACTTTTTCAGTAAAGTAAGGATTGAAGGATGGTGTTGCTGCTAATTCTAGTTGGTTAAGTACTGCCAGCGATGATTTGTACAACTTTTTACAGTTTGCACAAGAATCCATATGGGAAAAGGCAACCTCATCGAACTGTGATGGCTCAATGTTGATGAACTTTGATCTAAATTGTTTGCATCTCATTTGTATACCTTTTTTCTATTGACAATCTTTTGATTGAAAACTTGCGATTTCTTTCTAACTTTTAGCGCTTTCTACCAGAATTTTCCTAAGGTTTCGTTTTGATCGAAATATTAGCGATTCGACAGATGATATTGAGATGTTCATCACCTCGGAAATTTGCTTGTAAGAAAGCTGCTGGTAGGTATAAAGCGTGATGGCTGTTCGTTGGTTGTTGGGCAGCTCATTTAGCGCTTTCTTCATCTTTTTCAGATTTTCGTCTGGGTCTGAGAAATCGTCAGGGAGACGATGGTCGTCCACGTAATCTCTTGCTTCTGCTTTTCCTTTACCGATGAGTAGATCTTCTAAACTTTGTATTATCTGTTTTCGCTTCTGTTTCCTTAAGTGGTTTAGAGATTTATTTACAGCAATTCGATAAATCCATGTGCTAAACTTTGATTCGTGACGAAACGATCTAAGCGATTCAAATACTTCAATAAATACTTCTTGAGCGATATCTTCAGCGTCTGAACGTGATTGGGTAAACCCATAGCACGTTCGCAGCACCTGTTGCTTGTATTTATCCACCAGATGCCTAAATTGAGAATTGTCTCCGTTAAGTATTTGTTCTATAAGATCTTTGTCCGACATTTACGGCTTTGAAAACGCTTTGCTAATATATTAAAAATAGATTATCAATGGATGTGCATGATTATTTCCTTTTTCTTCCCTATTTTCGTCTTAAATTAATACGAATTAAAGTGCTGTTATGGGGATTAAATCGAAGATGTTAGCAGGCTTTATTGTTATAGGATTGTTGTTGTTCCTTTCCGGGGCGATAACTCTTTTCGAACTTAATAGTATGAGCAACTCGGTGCAAGGGCTGCTAAATGACAACTTGCGATCAATAGAGGTTTCGAAGCAGATGATTAGTGCTTCAAGTAAAATTAATCAGGGAGTTCTTCTTGCCATAAACGGGAGGTTGGATGAGGCAAAGGTCTCAGTTAATGAAGGGGAAATGCTCTTCGATAAGTCCTATGATATTGCTCGAAATAATCTTACGGTAGAAGGCGAAGAACGCTATGTAAAGGCTGTTGATAGCTGTTATGTAGTATTTAAGGCGCAAGTAGATAGTGTATTGCTAAGTTCTAGAAATGCGGACTGGTACTTTGATTCCTTCGTTCCCCAGCAAAATAGGCTTACAGGTGCAATCGACAGTTTGATAGGCATTAATCAAAGAGCCGTTTATCAAAATGTTGATCAAATGAAGACTGGAGCAAGCAGGGCGATGATGCCTGGTTTTATTGCCATATTTGTAGGAATTATTTTCGTTTTCCTATTCAACTATTTTGTTAACATCTTTTTTATAACTCCAATAGTTCGAATTTCTCAAGGTGTGGAGAGCTACGTGAAGCATTCTATTCCCTTTAGGGTGAAGGTAGATTCTAAGGATGAACTGGAGCGGTTGAAGAATTCGGTTGAAAAGCTCATAATTCAAAATAAATCTAATAAGATCGACGACTGATGCGACCTTTTGTTATCGTTAGGTATATATCGATGGGGTTATTGCTTAACGCTGTATTCATGCTTATTGCAACTACCGTATCGACTTTAAACCATTTTGATGACGGTTTTTTTCCTTTGCTCCTGAGCTTTTTAGTTACTACGGCTATGGGGGCTTTCCCATTATTTTTTGTTCCGTCATATCGTGACATAAGTCTGAAGGAAAGCTACGTAATTGTTGCTTTTTCTTGGATTTTGTGCTGTGCTATAGGTATGCTTCCGTACTTGCTCTGGGGGGGCGAGTTTTCGATAACAAAAGCGTGGTTCGAAAGCGTTTCGGGGTATACTACTACTGGGGCTACTTCGTTAACCAATATTGATAGCCTTCCGCTGAGCCTTCGATTTTGGAGGGCTTCTACCCAGTGGATTGGTGGTGGTGGTGTTGTTCTTTTTGCGTTGGTAGTTCTTCCTTCGCTAGGGAAGGTACATGCAAACCTCTCTAAAATTGAGATGTCGTCACTATCGAAGTTGAATGTGTCTAAAGGGGTGTATGGCTCATTACGTTCAATACTGGTTGTGTATATTACCTTAACTGTTCTGCAATCTATACTTCTTTACCTTGCAGGGCTTAAGATGGTTGATGCCATTGCTTATTCTTTAAGCACCATTTCTACGGGTGGTTTTGCCATGAGCAACAGCAATGTTGCAGGTCTTAACAATTCTGTAGCCGAGATAATCATCTTTATCTTTATGGTAATCTCGGGTCTAAATTTTAGCCTCATATTTGCATCCTTTATGAGGAGAGAAGTGTCTGTATTCAAGTCTGGAGTGGCAAAGTTTTATTTATTATCAATCTTAATTGGGGCTCTAATGCTTTCTTTGGGGCTTCAGATCTTTACCAATACAGGGTGGGCTAACGCTTTTAAGCATGGCTTTTTTCAGGTAGCATCGTTGGCTTCATCTACTGGTTTTTATAACGCTGATACTTCGCTTTGGCCTCCGTTTGCTATAATGCTGCTTATTCTTTTTATGATGCAGGCTGGCTGTGCTGGTTCGACTTCAGGAGGTATTAAGGTGGATAGAGTTGTGCTTTTTGGGAACACAATTACCACCCAAATAAAGCGGCTCCAGCATCCCAATGCGGTAATTCCTGTCCGTATAGGAAAAACCATAATTGCAGATGAAGTGGTGAGCTCGTCGTTGTTGTTTATTGTTTTTTACGTTATCATCATATTCTTATCCACCGTAGTTCTTGGCATGTTTGGGCTTGATATGATAAGCTCGTTTTCGGCTTCGGCGGCGTGTATGGGCAATGTAGGACCTGGTTTTGGAATTGTTGGCACGATGGGTAACTATGGAAGCCTTCCCGATTTTTCGATGTGGTGGCTAACGCTTCTAATGCTGCTCGGAAGGCTCGAAATATACGGTCTGCTGATGATCGCGTTTATTCATTCGTGGAAGTAAAATATAAACATTAAGGAAATGCAGAATTTTCAAGTGATAAAGTGCCCTAACTGTGGGGCTTTGCATCGAATGGTTAAGCCTGCCAAAAGGCTTAAAGTTTTCGAGATGTACTCCGACGGTAAGACCTTGTCTCCAGAGCTAAATGAGGCATTGGAGGTGTCACGCTGTGGCAAGTGCAACGAGTTTTACTGGATAGAGGATGCTTCTGTAGCGGAAAATCCTGTGGAGGGTGAACTGCCATTGGTGAGAAGCCTTAGCATTGAAGAGTACGTGACAATGCTAACCGATAGCGCTCAAACGATAACTACAGACGAGGAGGAAATCTTGAGAATGGAGCTTCTATGGGCTTTTAACGATAGGGTTAGGCAAGGAAAGCCTCTGTTTGAGAGAGAGGATGAAAAAGTAGTATGGTCGGCGAATATGGATGCGCTATTGGAGCTGCTAGACGAAAGCGATGTGTACTCGCGCATGATTAAGGCAGAAGTTGCAAGAGAGCAGGGAAACTTTGAGGTGGCCGAAAAGCTCCTTTTATCGATTAAAGAGGCGCAATTGGCATCCATAAAGAAGATGATGTTGAATGCGATTAACCATGCAGAGACCGAAGTTTTTAAAGTGGAAATGTAGCAGAGCTTATTTGCATACAATAAAAAAGGTGGCTATTGCCACCTTTTTTATTTGTTACATCTTGCTTTGTCCTATTTCTTAAACTCTACTCCAAAGAAGGTAAATAGCTGCTTCATTAGAGCGTTTTTTTGGTTTGTAGATGGTATTGCTTCGAGAGGGAAACCTAGTACTACAACCTTATTGCCATTCGATTTCAGAAGTGTTCCTGCACTGGTTTGTGTGTCGTGGTAGCGCATTATTCGGATCGCTTTCTGTGTGGGCTCAATTGCATCGGGAGACTCTATACGAACGCTGCTGCCGTTAAGAACTTCGGGGCTTAAGGTGGCGCAGTTGAAGTTCCATATACCTCTGATGTATGGTTTTGCGTTGTCGGTTGAATAGACAGAACCCGTGGTGCTGGCGTGATTGGTCATCCATCGGAAGCCTAACTTTTCGGCTGCAAACTTTATGGCTACCGAATCCTTTTGCTCCACCATATCGGTTCCGATGTAGGCTCCTGAGAGAACTATCGGGATATCTTTGTCAAGAGCATTCCTCAATGCCGATATCATGCCTGGAGTAAATACGGCAAAGGTATCGCGTTCTTCCCTAAAGTTTTTAACGGTGCGCTGTTCTCCAAAGAGTACATCAACAAATCGGTATGCGTCTAGTTTGGGATACTTTTCGAAGGCTTTGCGACTTGCCGAAACGTACGATACGCCCCATTTTTGGTAAGCTTTACCTTGAACGTGGGTGAAATCATGGGTGTTCCCATGCACGGTGTTTCCCCACCATTCAACGCCAGTCGAGCCCCATCCGGTATTGTCGTCATCGAGCCAAGGTTCGTTGCGGTTAAAGTTCTGCTGATATCCGAGGAATGCTGGCTCCATACCATCGGCAACACCTTCGTCCTCCCACCATTCGAAGCCTGCTTTTTCTCCTAAATCGAAAGATTTTGGAGCAGATATGCGGGTAAATCCATTGACAATAAGGGCCGGCTTTTTGCTATTGTTGAAGAGGCAAGCTGACAGCTGCTCGGTGGGGAAGCTCTCGCCGCCATCGTTTACGCCTGTAACCTTAAAGGAGTAGCGCCTACCCCATTCGGGAAGCTCTATCTCGGCTGATTCGCCGGTTACCTCTTTGAATTTTGGCGAGAATCCGTTGTCGTCGGTACGCATGTAGATGCGATACCTTGCTGCATTTGCTGTGGGCTCCAGCGGATCCTCGGTATTCTTCCACGATAGGCGGATCGTCTTTCCTCCCTTCTTTTCTATGGCTAGGGTGTTGGGGGCAAGGGGCTGAATGGGCGTTTCGGCTCCGTTTAGGTAGCGAACAATGCCCTTGTATATGGCTCTAGCAACGGTGAAGCGGAATCGGGGGTCGAGTCCGTAGGTCATATCGGCCAAGTTTTGGTGCGATAGCAGCTCTAAGAGTAGGGTGGGGGCATCAGCAACCGAAGCCTCGCTATAGGATGCATCTCGAAGGGCTCGCTTAGTCCATTTGGAGTTGTGCAGCATTTGAATATCGTGGCAGATCTGCGTTTGTATGAGGTTGCTCATAATCCCGCTTAGCTGGCGGCCTCTACCATCGGTAAAGTTGCCATTCTTGGTGCTGTATATGGCTAGGGTACCCACAATTGAGTCGTTGGGTGTGGTGCCGGCATCGGTATGGAATGCGAGCGTAAGGTCGATCGGAACGTTATTCTTTTTTAGGAAGTTTGCCCAGTGGGGGCGGCTCTGGTAATCGTCGTTGTAGTCGTTCTGGTACTTGGTGCGGCTGTACACGCTGTCGGGGATGCCTGCGGCCTGTAGGTAGTAGCGCGAGGCTTCTAGGTAGCTGGGGACGCCGCTAGTTTTCCAATCGTAGTCTTCGGGGCTGAGCTTATGCCCTTGGGTTTCCCCATTCGAGCTGGATTTGGCGTTATTGGTTACAAAAGCGGAAGGGCGTCGGGCAACCATTCCCATTCCACCGCCAAAGCGTACGGCGTCGGAGGTTACCACCCCCTTTTCGTGGCTCTTGTTCGATACTACCACCGAAGCGTGGGCGCTGTCAAAGCTAAAGGTGCCGAGGTACTGCCAGGTGGCGCCGTACATCTTTTGGTTGACTACGAACTCCGACACTCCACCCGTGTGGTAAACCTTATAGGTAACGTCGCTTACGTTGTTGGGGGTGTTTCCCCACGAAACGTAAACGGCGTAGTCACCCTTTTTGCTCGATGCTACTGGAGCCTTGTACGTAAGGGTTGCGGTTTCCTTTGCCGATGATTTAATTTCTAGATGGGTTCCTCCTTTAAACGGGTTTTCGTTGGGGCGTAGAATTGTTTTGTGCTTGTATCCCCCCTTAGTTGTTTCCCAACTTCCCTTTTTTTGTACGATCCCTCCTTTGGTGGATAGGTCGTTGTCAACAATAAACTTCTGCTTCTGGAAGTCACGCTCGCGGGGAATGAGCACCACGGCTCCTGCATTCTTAAGCATGGGGTCGAGGTACTTTACCACGTAGGGCATGTTGCCGATGTCCTCTACGTTGCTGAAGCAGCGGGCGCGCTGCCACTCCCACCGATCGAGCTTCGATTCGTAGTAGAAGCCGTGGCTGTGCCACATGGCGATGTGCTTTCCCGAAAGACCTAGGGGGAAATCGCCCTTGATGGGTTCCTTCACAAGCTGGGTTTGCTGAGCGTTAGCGGTTGCTACGGACAGCAGGGCAGCAAGCAAGGCTATGCTTTTTTTATTCATTTGAACGAAGATTTGGTTCAGTTCTCGAATTTTGCTGATGCTTTTTGAGCGGTATTGGCTCGAAAAGAGCATCAACGATTATGCCGATTGCTATTCTTACTTTAGCTCGCAAAAGTAGCGATTAAACGAGCTGAGATACGAAGATATGGTCGAATATTTGGGTAGTAGCTTTTTCTCCTACTGTTGGTAGCAATAAAAGTGCAGCTGCACTTCCGTTCCCACGGTCAGTAGGAGAAAAAGTACAGCTGCATTTTCGTTCCCACGGGCAGTAGGAGAAAAAGTGCAGCTGCACTTTTGTTCCCACGGGCAGTAGGAGAAAAAGCGCAGCTGCACTTTTCTTCCTACGGTTGGGGCTATGACGATTCTGGTCGTAGGCTAGCGTTTGGGGGATTGCCTGTGGGCATCAATCGCCTTTTTTACCGATCCATGCTCCAAAAGCAGCGCCTTGGCTGCCTCGTAGTTAAGCCCGGTTTCATCCACGATCATTCGAGTGCCGCGGTCTACCAGCTTCTTATTGGTGAGCTGCATGTTTACCATCCGGTTGCCTTTTACCCTACCTAGCTTAATCATGGTAGAGGTGGTAATCATGTTGAGCACCAGCTTCTGGGCTGTCCCCGATTTCATTCGGGTCGATCCGGTTACGAATTCGGGGCCAACAATTGGCTCGATGGCTATTTCGGCGGCCTTGCTAACGGGAGCATCGGGGTTGCAGGATATCGATGCGGTGAGGATGCCCAGCGATCGGGCCTTCTCCAGAGCTCCAATTACGTAGGGGGTGGTTCCCGATGCGGCTATGCCGATAACCACATCGAGCTCGTTTACGTTGTAGGCTGTAAGCTCCTCCCACGATTTTTCGGGGTTATCCTCGGCCGCTTCAATGGGGTTGCGAAGAGCCTTGTCGCCTCCGGCAATCAGCCCGATTACCTTGCCCTGGGGCATCCCGTAGGTGGGCGGAATTTCCGATGCGTCGAGCACCCCTAAGCGGCCGCTAGTCCCTGCACCAAGGTAGAAGATGCGTCCTCCCTTTTTCATGCGCTCGACGATGCCCTCCACGAGCTTCTCAATCTGGGGAATGGTTTCGCGTACGGCAAGGGCTACCTTTTGGTCCTCGCTGTTGATGTCGAAGAGCAGCTCCGAGACGCTCTTCTTCTCTAGGTCGTTGTATAGTGACGGTTGCTCTGTGATCTTTTTAAAAGCCATAGTCGTGTAATCTTTAGCGGGAGTGATACTCTATTAGCCCTTTTATTGGGCTCTGTTCAACCTTGCCGAGCTTAACGCCAAGTGGGGCTGCGGCCGCCTCCAGCATCTCACAGAAGTGAAACCCTACGGAACCGATGATGTTCACGGGGTAGGTGCTGTAGTCGTACTGCATAATGTTGCGCTCGAAGAAGAGGGTGAAGTTGCGGGTGATGAGGTCGCTAATCTCCTTCTCGTGCCGATTCTCGTTCATAAAACGGGTGAAAGCTGCCAGAAACCGGTTTGGGAACGGCTGTCGGTACACCCTATTAATGATTTCGGCAGGGGTAAGGCTCATCTGCTCCATGAACTTTTTGGCTAGACGCGCCGATACTTGGTTTTTGAGCACGTCGGCAACAAAAGTTTTGCCCATAACGGCGCCGCTACCCTCGTCTCCGAGGATAAAGCCCAGCGGCGAAACGTTCTTAGCTATCTTTTCGCCATCCCAAAAGCAGGTATTCGATCCGGTTCCTAGGATGCAGGCAATGCCGGGCCTATTGCCACATAGCGCAAGTGCAGCACCAACCAAATCGCTCTGAACGCTGATGGTTGCGCTGGGGAACGAGTGGGCAAGGGCTTGGCGTACCCCCTCTATTTTTTCGGGGAGGCATCCTGCTCCGTAAAAGTAGAGCGCGCTAATCGCAAATTCCTTAAATGTAGGGGCAACGTTTTCCGCAACGTCATTTTGTATTTCTTCTACAGTTTGGTAAACGGGATTAATGCCCAACGTAATGGTAGCGGCTACCGTTGTACCATTTTCAACGGCCACCCATTCTGTTTTGGTTGACCCGCTGTCTGCAATAAGTATCATAGTTTGATGTAAATTTTACGTTTGTAGAGCTGGTGTCCAATAACCCAGCAAATGCTGATGAAGAACAGCGCAAAGATGAGCGAGGCAAATGTCTCGTTGCCAACCGCAGCAGTCATCCCGTTGTAGATAAACCCTTTTATGCTTACCGCTTCGGTGCCCTGAAAGAAGCGAATGCTGCCAAGAAGGATGGATAGCACCCCTCCTAGAACGTATAAGAATAGGGGGTTGATGCCAAACGATTCGAAGAAAACGCTCCATCTTTTCTTATCCTTGGCATCTATAATCCAAGCGAGCAATGCCAGCAGCAGCGAAGCCAGGCCGCAGGTGGTCAGCACAAAGGTTGGAGACCAAATCTTTTTGTTGATCGGAATTCCGTAGCTCAGCAGCAGTCCGGCAAAGAGGAGTATGGTGCCGAATATAAATATCTTGCTGATCTTTTCGGTTAGGTTGGGCGTTGTCTTTATCAGCTTACCGCAGTAAACCCCAAGGATTACATGGGCAAGGCAGGGTATGGTGCTTAGCAGCCCTTCCGGATCAAACGGGATACTCTCGCCATGGTAGATGTGCTCCTCTCCAAAAAGAGCCGTGTCTACCCGGATGATGATGTTGTTTGGAGTTAGCTCGAAACCATCACCAAATAGAAGAATAAGGTAGTAGCCAACAAGAATAGCTGCCGCAGCCTTTAGCCAATGCTTCGATGGTATAAGCACAACCAAAAGCGAAGCAAAGAATGAGCTAAGCGCGAGTCGCTGCATTACTCCAAGAATTCGAATCCTATCGAAGGGGAACACCGAGGATGTAAAGCGCTCCCAAAAAGGTTGGTCGGAGCTAACGTCGAAAGTGCCGAAGCACATTAACGAAAACCATGCAATAGCAGTACCCACCAAGAAGATGAGGAGGCTGCGCTTCGCCAGCTTCCTAAAGTAGCTACCCGAAAAGGTGAAGTTGAACTTGCTTAGCGATATGTACATGGATACGCCCATTATGAACATGAAAAATGGGAATACCAAGTCGGTTGGCGTTAGTCCGTGCCAAGCAGCGTGCTCCAGCGGGGTGTATATATGGCCCCACGAACCGGGATTGTTTACCAGTAGCATCCCTGAGATGGTAATGCCGCGAAGTACATCTAGCGACAGCAGCCTTTTAGGTGATGGGGTTAGTGGTGTATCCATCTCTATTTGTATAAGTAGTATTTATTCGACATTTCCTTAAAGGCCTTGTCGTCTTTATGCCAGTATTCTCGGATCTTGGCAAAGTTGTAGCCGTTCCCAAACTCCTTGAAGATATAGTCGGTACCACAAACCTTATTCCACATGGTAATGCGGCTTTTCTCGCAGCGCTTAAAGAAGTCGAGGCTTGGGTTTAGCTTGTACATTTCCTGCATAATCCAAAATTGGATGTCCGAAAGGACGACGGTCTTTGGATTGGTAATATGTATTTGAACTCCTTGGTAGTTTTGCCCTTTGCCAACGCTGTAGAACGGCTTGCAGTATATAGGACGGAAATGAACGCCTTCCAGTTTTAGAGCATTAAGGCTATCGGACAGCTGATTCGCAGATATAGAGTCGCTGGCAACCATCTGGAATGGGATGGTATAGCCAACTCCAATTGATACAACGCCCAATTCGCCAAGTATGCCCGTTGTTGCATAGTACAAAGCCGCATTGGCGTTTGGTATGTGAGGCGAAGGAGCAACCCAATCGAGTCCGGTTTCTGCATATGTCATAGAGCGCTTCCATCCTTTCATAGGGATTACCGTAAGCTTGCATTTCCCCTTAATCATGCCCTCTCCGTTAAGCATAAGGGCCACTTCGCCAGGTGTTAGACCGTAAACGTAAGGAATGCGAAATTGGCTTACAAACGAGTAGAAGCCATCTTCAACAAGGCTGCCTTCAACCTTTTCGCCGCCCACAGGGTTTGGGCGGTCAAGCACGATAAATTCCTTGCCGTATTTAGCAGCCTCTTCCATTACGATCCCCATTGTACTAATAAAGGTGTACGACCTACTACCGATGTCTTGGATGTCGTAGACTATTGCATCTACGTTGTCGAGCATTTCCTTTGTTGGGCGTTGGGTTTTTCCGTAAATAGAGTAAACGGTAACGCCAGTTTTTGGGTCTATATATGTGTCAACCTTGTCACCAGCATGAATGTCGCCGCGAACGCCATGTTCGGGAGAAAAGAGGGCTACCAACTTTACATCTTTAGCCTCCTTAAGGATGTCGATGGTACTTTTGTAAGATCGATCAATCCCCGTAGGGTTGGTTATAAGTCCAACCCTTTTTCCTTTAAGTACGGAGAAGTCCCTATCTCGAAGAACTTCCACTCCTGGCTTTACTATAGCCCATATAGGGAGGCTAAGTAGTAAAGCCATTGTAGTTAGGCAAATTCTTTTCATTTGTGTAATCTTTAAATCAAGAGTGTTTTGCTCCAGTTTTTGGCGCAATCTCTTGTGTTAATTTTGTTTTAGCAAGGCTTCAAACTTCTATTTCTTGCCGAATTCAGGCTCTATCTTTCGGTATACGAGATACGAAGCGTAAATGCCAGGTAGCGTCCAAGCGCATACCCACCAGAAGAAGTTGGTATAGCCAAGCCATTCTTCAATTATACCAGCAGCCATTCCTGGGAGCATCATTCCTAATGCCATAAATCCAGTTCCAATGGCGTAGTGTGCCGTTTTGTGAGGCCCGTCTGCAACGTAAATCAGAAAAAGCATGTAGGCGGTAAATCCAAAACCATATCCTAACTGCTCAAGAGCTACTGCTCCAACTATCATCGGAATTGATTGAAGTTGAGTGTGAGCCATGTAGACATAGAGTAAATCAGGAATATTTATGGCAAGAGCCATTGGTATTATCCACTTCTTAAATCCATTTTTGCTTACGAGAAGCCCCCCAAGAATACCCCCTAGGAGAAGGGCTGCAACTCCTATAGTCCCATATGCAAGTCCAACGGTTGATGTTGATAGACCTAGTCCTCCTGATGAGGTTTTGTCAAGAAGGAACGGTGATGCTATTTTTGCAAGCTGTGATTCCCCTAGTCTGTACGAGAGGAGGAAAAATAGGGCAAGGCCTATATTCTTCTTTTTGAAGTAGGACACGAATGTAAGCCAGAACTCTTTTATAAGATTTTTGGCGTTTACCGTTTCATTTTCCTTAGAATCATCCTTCGGTTTTGGAAGAACAATAAAGTGGTAGATGGTGAATCCAATAAATAGTGCAGCAAGAAGGTAGAATGTCATACTCCAAGCAACCGGAATGTTTCCTTTTGTAGAAGGGTGGATAATGCCATCTTCTAGCGCACCTGCAAACATAACAAGAAGACCTTGTCCTGTAATATTGGCAAGCCGGTAGAATGTGTTTCTAATTCCTACGAAAAAGGATTGTTCGCCAGTTTTTAGGGCCAACATGTAGAATCCGTCAGCAGCAATATCGTGTGTTGCCGATGAAAAGGCCATTAGCCAGAAAAAGGCAAGCGTAATTTGGACGTAGTTGCTTGTTGGAATAAAGAACGCAATACTTGCAAATGCTGCAGCGACAAGCCCCTGCATGGTAATTATCCACCAGCGTTTTGTCTTAACAATATCTACAAACGGGCTCCATAGCGGTTTTATTACCCATGGTAGATATAGCCATGACGTGTAAAGGGCAATATCGGTATTGGAAAGTCCCAGTCTCTTGTACATAATCACAGCGATGGTCATAACTGCAACGTAGGGAAGCCCCTGTGCAAAGTACAGAGTGGGAATCCACGACCAGTGATTTTTCTTCTTTTCTAGTTCTTTCATCTCTTTAGGTGGTTGCTAAATAGTGCGAACCTTTTAGTTTAGTATTTCTTTTCGATTGCTGCGGTTGGAAAGTAGTGGTTAAGAATAGGCTTATACTTATACCCTTTATGTGCCATAACGGCTGCTCCAATTTGGCACAGTCCTACACCATGTCCCCAGCCTGCTCCTGTAAATGTAAAGCCCTTTTCAGTTTTGTCGATAACAAAAGCAGAGCTGTAGAGGTGCGATTCCGAAAAGGCCTTTCGTATAAGCAGTTCTTTGCCAAGGGTAAGCGTTTGCTTTGAACCAACAACTTTTAAACGGATGAGACGACCAGACGTACCACGTTCTACAGGAATAAACTCTTGTATAGTTCCGAAGTCAATTCCTATGCGACGTTTAACGAGTTCGCTCATTTCTTGCGCTTCAAAGTCAACCTTCCATCTATAGAAGTTGGTCGTTTCCTGATCGTAGTTGTTGAGCACCTGCGAAAGCACCTGAGCGTCGTTAGTGTTGCAAAATGCGGCTGGAGCGCTACGTATCCATTTGTCAGCATTCGCTTCAATGGTTAAATCGGGTAATTCTCCTTCTGCATTGTCGTAGAGTTTTAGGAGGTATGGATGTTTCTCTGGCTCCCAGCAGTTTTGGAACTCCTCAACGGCACCTCCGCAACATTTAGAAAAGCGAGCGTCGCAAATGCTGTCGCCGTTCATTAGCATTTCTCCAAAGGTTTGGGTAATTGCTTCCTCTACCATTTCGAGCGATTGACTGGCACGTGTTATACCTTGGTAGCGCTGGCAATGGTCGTCGGCGCATACATCGAAGTTTGTGTGATCTTCTCTATCCCACCATTTTACCCATTCTTCGTTAGTTCGAATATCGCTGATATAGGCCTTTGATGAATTCTCGAGAGTTGTGCGCTTCTGAATTTGTGAGAGCATCCAGCTTCGGGAGATCACGGCATGTGCCTTGAGCAGTTCAAGCGAACTCGTTGCGCTCATCTCAGACGAAATTACGCTAACGAGATACCTCTCTATCGATATGCGGTTTATGGCGGTTACCTTTTCATCTTCGACAATGAAGTCGAGGCTCCCTTCGAAGCGCTGGTCTTCTTTACGTTCCCAATGAAAGCCTATGCCAATAACAACATCTTTTAGTAGGAAGGTGGATTTTTCGCTAGTGGCATCGAAGGATAGCTTATCGTAAAGTTGGCCATCAAAGGCTATTTGCCCTTCTTGGTATTTAACTTCATATAAACCGCTATGCTCCTTGCCGCTAAACGTAAACACTCCATCGAGAATGAACTCGATGGAGGGTTGAAACATTATCCCTACAGTTATCTCAGGACTTTTCATTTGATAAGCTTTTTTAAATCATCAGGGGTAACTGTGATTTGTTCAAGAATATCCTTAATGTCTGCACTGGTGATTTTCGTAAAATCCTTTTCGAGTGGAGTAATAAATACGCCACCTAAATCGATCGATGCAGGACTTATGAGGATGTTCTCTTCTCCCCCTGCAAAAAACTGACTAGGACGATGCATTTTGCGTGGGTAAACAACAAGGTAGTAGTAGTCATCCTGAAACCATGAAAGCAGATTCATCATCGGTTCTTCTTCCGAATTAGATATTTGCTTGAACTTGGCGTAGAATTGGTTGAACCAGCAGATAATAGCATCTACGTTAGCCGATTTATATACTATTGTGTTAGCAGGTGCGTTCTTCAGAATGTAAACATCTTGCTCTATCTGTCTTGAATGTGCGCTTAGGATTGCTTCGATATCCATTTCAATTGGCAGGAATCCTTTGTTGCCAGCCTGAAAGTGGAAATGGTCGGGGGCCGAAGCTCCACATTTTGGACCATTGTAGAAGATCAGAAAGTCATCTAGCAGTCTGGCAAGTTCGAGCATATCTCCAATTTTTCCTTCTATTAGCTGATTTGTATGGGCAACAGAAGGGATAGTAAGATGCTTTTTGAAAATAGGAAATGGATTTACCAGAATGGTGTACGTATTTCCCAACTTCGATGCGAACGGAATGCCCCGCTGAACTTCAGGACGGTTGATCTCGCATAGGAAGCATTTGCGCTCCTGAATACTTTTGGGGTCAACCTTGGCTGCCGACGACTGGATTCGTTTAGGGTTGAACTGCACCTTAAACTTATAACCATCAACTTCGGTGTCGCGAACCTCAACAGTTTTAAGTGCCGCGTAATTTTCACTGCATTGCGGCCATTCGTTACACTGCTCTATTAAAAGTGTATTTACAGTACTGTTCATACTATTCATACTACTTCTTTCTGTTTAACTGTTTGCGTGCTTGAACTTCCCAAGTGCGAATACGATCTTTATAAAGGTTGTGTGCATTCATTTTAACTACATCGAGAGAAGCATCCGAATTGTCCTCCCAGCGGCGGCAGTTGTAAACGACGTCGTAAACGCGGCCAATTTGGAAGTGGCGCGAGAAATATAGCCCAAGTGCGTAGTCTTCGCCGTAGCTGGTGTTGGGTACTTTGATTTCACGAAGCATTGGCGTATAGAATGCTCTTGGAGCGCCCAGCCCGTTGATGCGGAGTGCATTGTTGCGTCCATTTTCCGGAGTCCATTCTTTATGATCGATGATTCCGGGAGCAATCATCTCCATATTAAAGTTAGTCATCATGTAGGTGCCAACCACCATCGAACAGTTTTGCTCGTAAAAGGCGTTTACCATAGTCTGGAGCGTATTTTCCGATGAGTATACATCATCGCTATCGAGCTGAACTGCAAATTTACCACATTGCGAATGATGAACTCCGGTGTTCCAGCAACCGCCAATGCCAAGGTCTTTTCTTTCTGGAATGATATGGATTAGACGTGGATCGTTAAAAGCTTTAATTGCTTCTGTAGTCCCATCAGTAGAGTAGTTGTCTATAATGATAAGGTTGAACTTAAAGTTCGTTTTTTGGATTAGAACCGATTTGATAGCATCGGATATTGTTCGTACACGATTATACACAGGGATTATAACAGATGCTTCAACGGGGAAGTCAACAGAATCAAACTTAATGGGGGTGAAGATAGGTTCGAGGTAGGCACCAATTCTTTTTAGATGGGCTGTGCAAACTTTTTCCATATCAATTTGCACTTCGCGATTTTTAGGATCAACGTAGTCAAATATCTTTTGGCCTGATTTGCGTGTATCGGTTTCTACTTCAGCATAAAGATATTCGTTGATGTGCTCTACTGGTCCAAGGCAAGATGATGCAAGACGTAGGTTGTACATTCCCGCAAATGGGTATTCTTCCTTTGTCGATTCTATAACTTTTTTTAAGATTCCGCTGCGGTAGATCAGTACTGAACCAAAATTGAAGTCGTCGCGAAGGCTGCCTTCTTGATACGTAATTAGAGGGTTTGCTTTACGAACTCCGTCAATTACTTGGTAGTGATCTGCATATACCATGCTAGCCTCTGAACTGTCGGCAATAAATAGAAAGCGTTCTAGAGAGAAATAGCCGAGTTCAAGCGTAGTGTACTTTGTGTATATAAGGGAGTATTCGGTATCAGCATGGGCTGCAATAGCTTTAACGGTGTTGCTAGATACCAATGAATCAACCTTAATGGTTGGACACCCTAGGCTCTCAAATTTATCGTCTCCAGTAACGAGAAGGTAAATTTCATTTACAAGTTCAGAACCCTTCAAAATTTGTACTGTGCTTTCTACTTGCGCAACGTTTGCAGCAGGGATAAAGCAGTTGATTTTTTTCTTCATTGCCGTTTGTTTTTTACGATTGCTTTAGGCTTGCTCTTTTATTGCTGTTTTTAAACAGTCTTAAAATGAGATGTTTGTATGTAAAACTATTGCTAGTTTTAGCAACGTCAACTTTAGCAAAGGTAACTTATTTTTAATGCGATCATAATGGCTTTGATATTTATTTATATTTACCCTTACTTTTAAATTTAAAACCGGTCGATTTGTCATGAGAAAAATAACACTTTTAACTGTGCTTTGTTTTGCTTTTTTACTTGCTAGGTCTCAAGCGGAAAAGTTTATTGTACTTACTGATTTACATGTTGTTAGTGGTAATGCAAATGATTCTACGTTGAGATTAATTGTGAGTGAAATTAATAGAAGTAATGCTAAGTATGTTTTTGTAACAGGCGATTTGACTAATCAAGGGAGTGATATAGAACTTCAAAATGTGAAGCAAATATTAGATAGGCTTGCCATTCCCTGCTTTGTTATATCGGGGAACCACGAAACTACCTGGAGTGAAAGTGGTTGTGAATCTTTTACTAACCTATGGGGAAAAGATCGGTTTGCCTTTACAGATGATCGTTTCCTATATATAGGATTTCCTTGTGGCCCTTATATGAAAATGGGTGATGGTTTTATTAAGTATGAGGATATTCTTTGGGTGAAGGAACAAATTGCAGAGAAGCTAAAGCCTGGAATGAAAATAATCAGTTTTGCGCATTATCCGCTTGATGAGAGTGTAAGCAACTATTCGATGATTACTCCTATTCTAAAAAGAAATCGAACTGCAGTTGCTTTTTGTGGGCATGGACATCGACTCAAACTGTTAAAATTTAGCGGTATTAATGGTGTGATGGGGCGTGCGAATACATCTTTTGATGGTTCATCTTTTGGTTACAACGAGGTGGAATTAACTAAAGATTCTGCTTTTGTCTATGAGAAGATTTTGGGCGGTCAGCGTATGCTAAGGATTGCGTTATCACTTAATGACGACACCCTATCTTATCAGGCCGATTCTACAGAATTGCTTCATGTAGAAAAATTCAAGTATGTATCTAAGGAATATCAAGATAACGCTTCGATATTTAATGGTGTAGAACGTTCGAAAGATTTGTTGATGTTCGCCAATTCTTTGGGGCAGGTGAAAGCCATAAGCATTAAAAAAGGAGGGCTGGTTTGGTGTAGGCAGTTTGATGGGGCTATTTATGCACGTCCTACTATCTACAGGAACATTCTACTTATAGGTACTATAAACGGACAGTTGTATGGACTTAGCACAAAGGATGGTAAAACACTTTGGGAAATACACTCGGATAGAATTATTGTAGGTAAGCCTAAACTGGAAGGCGGTTTTGCCTATGTGGCTTCGTCAAAGGAGTTCTTGAAGGTTAATGTAAAAACAGGTAAAGTTGAATGGCGTAGTAATATTCCACGCTCATACTCGCAAGGAACTCCTTTTGTTATAGGCAACAAGGTGATTTTTGGAGCATGGGATACGAACCTTTACTGCCTTGATAAGATGAGCGGTAGGTTGTTGTGGAGTTGGAATAATGGTAAAAAAGCAGATCTTCTTTCGCCCGGAAATGTAGAAATCGTAGCCAATGAAAAGGCTGTTTTTCTCGTAGCTCCCGATAGGTTTATGACTGCCTTGGATGCTAATTCTGGAAAACAATTGTGGCGTTCAAAAGAATATATGGTGCGGGAGTCGATGGGGGTATCTGCTGATGGTAATGTTATATATGCAAAAACGATGGATGGAATGCTGATAGCGGTAGAGCCTAATGCTGAAAAGTTTAATTTGCTTTGGAAAGTTGATACGGGCATTGGTTACGAGCACAATCCATGTCCAATTGTAGAGCATAAGGGCATAGTATACATGGGGAGCCGTAAAGGCGAAATCGTAGCTGTTGATGCCATTACTCATAAACTACTTTGGGTGGAAAAGGTTGGTTATTCGTCTGTTAATGGATTTACGGTTGACAGCAAGGGGGAGATTTGGGCTTCGCTAATAGAGGGATCTGTACTTAAAGTTGCTACAAAATAGATTGATGGTACGCCAGCTGCAATCTCCTCTTCAATCAGCTAGAATGGCGAGATAATCCTTATCTCGCCATTCTAGCTGATTAGCCTGTATCCTTTTTTGTAAGGGGATATAGGCTTTTTATTATAAACTATTGGAACGCTGCTTGATGTGTAAGCCAAACGTAGCTAAATTTTTATGCATTTGTACCTCCCAAATACAATACGGATGAACAGATTCGGAGCCTATAAAACACCCGCAAAAAGTAGGCTGGTCCTTTTAATGGTACAAGTATAAAACAAGAACTTTCGCCATTCTACTTGTGTATACTTGGTGGTAAGACGGGAGAATTGGATAATTGCTTGTGCTATATGTATCTATTGCAAGGAAATTGTTTAGCTGAATAAGTGTGTTTGCATAATTGCTTTGCACTGCAAACTCATTTTTTTTGCGCATTTCTGCAATTTTTTAAGATGTTGTAAAATAATAGTTTAAAACTTATAATGAGGGTTTTTACAAAAAAAATGCATTAACAAATCTTGATATTTTTAATAAAATGTTTGCAAAGACAATAAGCAAGAGATATATTTGAGCTGCTCTAACCATTAAATACACTTGAATGAAAAGACTTGATTGTTTCATGGCGATCTCCCGAGCAAGGAGAGGCTTAGTAATCTTAGGGTCAGCGGCATTCTTAGCAATGCTCAATCCTGAGGCAAGTTTTGCTGCAAACACAGCAATTGCTGTTCAGCAGAATAAGGTAAAGGTGAAGGGAACTATCCTGGATCAGACGAAGAATCCTATTATTGGTGCATCAATAAGCATCAAAGGGACAACTACGGGTACGGTAACGGACATTGATGGTAAGTTTAGTATTGATGTTCCTGCTGGATCTAACTTAACCATTTCGTTTATGGGCTATAAGTCTCAGGTGGTTAAGGCTACTAAGACGGACAACTTGGTTATTATTCTTGAGAATGATAATGTATCGCTCGAGCAGGTTGTTGTGGTTGGATTTGGAACGCAGAAGAAAGAAAATCTAACAGGAGCGGTAACTGCGATTGATGCTAAAAAAGCATTAGAAAGCAAGCCTGTAACCAATTTGTCTAAAGGACTACAAGGTGTTGCTCCAGGGTTGTCTATTTCTTTTAGTAATGGTAGGCCAGGCTCAACCGCATCGCTTAACATTCGTGGTGTTGGTTCTCTTTCTGGATCAGTATCGCCTCTGGTACTTGTGGATGGCGTTCCTTCATCATTAGACTTAGTTAACCCTGAGGATGTTGCTAATATCTCTGTACTTAAAGATGCTGCATCAGCTTCAATTTATGGAGCAAGAGCTGCTTTTGGGGTTATCCTTATAACCACAAAAACAGGTAAATCTGCAGAAAAAGTAAGTTTTTCGTACAGCGGAAACGTTGGATTTAACAAACCTACAACACTTGTAGATTTTATGGATCCTGAGCAAGAATTGCCTGTTATGATTGCGGCTCAAGAGAGAGCCGGAAATGCTAATGCAGAGTCGTTTGGTATGCTTTATAAGACTCTACTTCCTGGTATTGTGAATTGGAAACAGAAGTATGCCAATAATCGCACTAGCAATGAAATGGTATATGGCGAGGATTGGGAATTAATTGGCGGTCGTGCATATTTTTATCGTGTTTGGGATCCTCATAAAGAAATGTTGAATTCAGTATCTCCCCAAACTACCCACAATTTGCAAGTTACAGGTAAGGTTGGTGAAAACTCCTCTTATATTGCATCTGTTGGCTATGCTTCTGAAAAGGGATTGATGAAAAAAAACACAGAAAGTAACGAAAAGTTTACTATAAACTTTGGATTTAATACCCAACTAAAAAAGTGGTTGAAAGCTGACTTGAAACTCTATTCGGTAGATACAAAACTTGAAGAGCCTTATAATTATTACGGTCCTGGTATTTATGGGAATGGTGCAAATGGTTATTTTGGATACTACATGCGCTGGGGCAAATTCTTTCCTTATGGTACCTATAAAGGGAACTATTTTAGACATGCTCCAGGCTATCTTGCTAATGCTAATATGAATGAGTTTACCTCTAATACAATTAGATTAAGTGCCGCTTTAGTTGCTGATATTACTAAAAATTTGTCTTGGAGAAATGAGTATAGCGTAGAGACAAAGAATTATAAAAGCAGACTGAATGGAGGAGAGGTGAAGTTATGGGACTTCTGGAGCCCAATGGATGCTAATACAATTCAAACAACGGCTTTACCTACATATGTAATTGCTCCTTTAGCTTCTGATGATAGAGTTGCTGAAAGAAGACTAACTACAAGGAACAATGTGTTTAACTCATTTGCCACTTTTACAAAAAGTTTCAATGAAGCTCATAATCTTAAAGTAATTGGAGGTGCCAATATAGAATGGTTTGATAATAACCAATTGTATGCAGAAGTGAGAGGGTTAATGGATAGATCTATGCCTGAATTTAAGTTGGCGTATGGAGATCCTTTTGTAACTGGAACTTATTCTCCTTCTGTATATCAAACTGCAAATGCAGGTTTCTTCACTAGAATTAACTATGATTATAAAGGTAAATATCTTGTTGAATTAAATGGTCGTTTAGACGGTTCTTCTAGTTTCCCTGGAAGTAAGTTGTGGGGATTCTTCCCATCTGCATCTTTAGGTTACCGTATTACTCAAGAACCATTTATGGAGGGAGTGACTAAAATTATGAACGATGCTAAATTAAGAGTGTCGTATGGATCTATTGGTAACCAAAATGTTGGATTGTTTAGATTCCTTCCAACAATGCCAACATACAAAGCAAGTTGGATCAATGGTGAAAAGCAGGTTCAAACTGTTAGTCAGCCTACAGTTGTTGATCCAGATTTAACTTGGGAAAATATAAAGACAACTGACCTTGGAGTTGATATGAAATTCCTGAATAGCATGTTTGCTGTAAGTTTTGACTGGTATCAACGTGAAACTGAGGGCATGTTTGCTGTCGATAAAACATTGCCAAGTTCATTTGGTACATCAGCTCCTCAAACAAATGCAGGTAACTTAAGGAACAGAGGGTATGAAATTACCTTGGATTTTAATAAAAGTATAGGTAAGGATGCTTCTGTTTATGCAAATCTAACATTCTCTGACTCTAAAACTGTTGTGACAAAATGGAACAATGCTTCTAAGACTTTAGGTCAATATTATTCAGGAATGGAACTTGGCGAGATCTGGGGACTTGAAACAGATCGTTTGTACCAAGAATCCGATTTTACTGTTGATGGAACTGGAAAATATGTTTTAAATTCTGGTCTTCCATCGCAAGCTGCATTGGCTAAGGGTAATTTTACCTTTGGACCAGGGGACGTAATGTATAAAGACTTAAATAATGATGGTGTCATAAATGCAGGAAAGCGTACTGCTGATGATCACGGTGATTTAAAGAAGATTGGTAATACAACTCCTCGTTACTTGTATGGTATCCGTATGGGAGGTTCTTATTATGGATTTGATGTTGAAATGTTCTTCCAAGGTGTTGGGAAACGCGATTACTGGGCTTCTTCAGACTTGATCCTTCCGTTCTATAACAGAACTGATGCAATGTACGCAAACCAGTCTGATTACTGGACTTCTACAAATACTGGAGCCTTCTTCCCTCGTCCTTATCCAGGACATGCTGCAAATGCATTGTCAGCAGGAACCTCAGGCTCTAATAACTTTGTTACGCAAACGCGCTATCTGCTAGACATGTCGTACTTTAGATTCAAGAATTTGACTGTAGGATATACGTTGCCTATGGATCTAACAAAGAAGGTAAAGATTGACAAGATCAGAGTTTATTTTAGTGGTCAGAATTTGGCAGAGAAGAAAGATAGCAGATTGCCTGTTGATCCAGAGATTGATGATACTGAAGCAAACTGGGGACGTACATACCCATATAGCCGTACATTCTCATTTGGTCTTCAAGTAAATTTCTAACTTTTAAGTAAAAAAGTAATTTTAAATTCAGCGCAATGAAAAGGATTTTACGTAATATATACTTGCTTCTTGGGTTGTGTGCCATTGTTGGTACAACGAGTTGCGACAAGTTTCTTACCATTGATCCAGAGGATACTTTTACAAAGGATAACTACTGGACATCTGAAGCTAATGTAAAGCTTTATGCATGGAAATTCTATGACTTATTTTTAGGATATGGAAATGGAACGGGAACTTCATCTGAATTTTATTTCCAAAATTCGCCTACTGCTGGGTGTATTAATATTTCGGATGATTTAGCTAATGCTACTTTCTTGAAGTATAATACAACTTCGGTTACAACAAGTTCAGAATGGAATAACTACTATAACCAAATTAGAGCAGCTAATGTAATGCTCGAAAAGTTGCCAACTGTACCAATGAGTAGCGAAGCAGCAAAGCATTGGGAAGGTGTTGCAAGGTTTTTTAGAGCATATTGTTACTTTGCTTTAGTTCAAAGGTATGGAGATGTTCCTTATATTGATAAGGCTGCATCTTACACAGATGATGCAGGTATATACATACCAAGAACTGCAAGAGCAACTGTTATGGCGAAGGTTATTGAGGACTTGACATTTGCTTCTGAAAATATGAGAGTTAATGACGGAGCAACTTCAATAAATAAATATGCTGCTTATGCATTGCTTTCAAGAGTTGCATTATTTGAAGGGACTTATGTTAAGTACCATGGAATTGGGAATGGTGCCGAATACTTAACAGTTGCTAAAAATGCTGCAGATGCGATTATTACTTCTGCTAAATACACAATTGGATCAGATTTTAAAGCAGTATATAATTCTATAGACTTGTCTAGTGGTTCAGCAAAAGGAGAGGTTATTTTCTATAAGAAATATCTCCCAGCTGTATTGATGCATTCAATTCAATCATATACAAATACTTCTTCTGCAATAAATGGTTTAACAAAGGTTGCCGCAGAAAGTTATGTGTGTTCAGATGGGTTGCCAATCAACCAATCATCTAAATACAAAGGTGATAATTCGTTAAATGATGTTCTTACAGAGCGCGATAAAAGAATGTCTGCTGTTGTAGATGCTCAAGGTTATGGGTATGCAGATAAAACATTGGGAGGTCTTACCTCTTCAACTGGATATATTATTTGTTTGTATAATAGTTGGATTCCTCCTGTAAAGCCTGTAACGGAGAACACTACTAATGGACAGAACCATATTGATGCTCCAGTTTATACTTATGCAGAAGTATTATTGAATTATGCAGAAGCATGTGCTGAATTGGGAACTTGTACTCAAGCAGATCTTGATAAGTCGATTAATAAGTTGAGGACTCGTGCTGGTTTACCAAATTTAACAATCTTAGGTTCGGATGTAACTGTTAATGGTGTTGTCATAAATGATCCTAAGCGTACTTCTACATTGGAATCAATCAGTGGCATTGTTTCTCCTCTTTTGTGGGAAATTAGACGAGAAAGAAGATCAGAATTAATGACTTGGACCTTTATTAGATATTATGATTTAATGAGATGGAATAAAGGTGAATATCTAGATTCTAGTAAAAATCCTGATGTTATGCTTGGAGCCAAGTTGGTAGGTGTAACTTTGAAAAATACGAAAGTGAATGCAGATGGTTATATCTTACCATACACTTCATCTTCAGTTCGTACTTTTGAGTCACCTAAAAATTATTTGAACTCTATTCCATTAAGTGAAATTACGCTATATGCAACCGAGGGTGTTGAATTGACTCAGAATCCAGGCTGGAATAAGTAATCATTAATTGGTCTTTTATATTTGAGGATGCAGCTTTGTTGCATCCTCTTTTTCTATACTTTTTACCGGCATTATATTACTATCTATGGAGACCATTGATGCTGCCCATAGGGCTTTTATACAAAAGATATCGGCGAAGGTAAATCGCCGATACATTACCACGAGAGCAATTGATCGTCTTGCCTGGGGTACGGATGCGAGCTTCTACCGCCAGATTCCCCAGGTGGTTGTTTTTCCTGAAACCCCTGAGGAGGTTTCGTATATCCTGAAGTGTGCTACCTCGCATAACATTCCTGTTACGTTTAGGGCTGCCGGAACAAGCCTATCGGGGCAAAGTATCACCAATTCGGTTCTTGTTGTTGCGGGTAAGAAGTGGGAAAAGTATTCGATTGCTCCCGATGCCTCGCAAATTACGCTGCAGTGCGGCATCGTAGGCCAGCGGATTAACGAGATTCTGGCTCCGCTAGGTCGTAAGTTCTCGCCCGATCCGGCGTCGCTTAAGTCGGCCATGCTTGCGGGCATTATCATGAATAACGCATCGGGGATGAACTGCGGCACGCATGCCAATAGCGATAAGGTTATTCGCTCGGTTCGAATGATTATGCCCGATGGCTTTAGGTTAGATACGGGCGATGAGAAATCGCGTACAGAGTTTAACAACCGCTATCCAACCTTCTGCAACGATTTGCACGAGCTGCGCAAGGAAATTTTAGCCAATGAGGAGCTGCATCGTTGGATTCGCTATAAGTATTCGATCAAGAATGTTACTGGACTGAATATCCTTCCGCTTATAGAGCATAGCGATCCGTTCGACATCATCACCCACCTAATGGTAGGGTCGGAGGGAACGCTGGCGTTTTTGGAGGAGGCTACCGTTACTACCGAGCCTCTTGCTCCATTCCGGGCAAGCGCTATGGTATACTTCGATGGCATACGGGAGGCCTGCTTAGCTATTCAGCGATTGAAGACGGAGCCTGTTATTGGTGCTGAGCTGCTCGATAGGTTGGCGCTAAAATCGGTTGAGGATAAGCCGGGAATGCCCGATTTTCTTAAAACGCTTCCCGATTCTGCTACTGCGGTTCTCTTTGAGACAAAGGCCGAATCGCAGCACGAGCTGGCGGAGAATGTTGCCCTGATTAAGGGAATCATCGAGAGCTATAAGATTTTGATGCCCGTCGAGTTCCTTGATGATGAGAAGGAGTACAGCAAGCTTTGGGCTATTCGCTCTGGCATCTTCCCTTCGGTAGGCGCAATGCGTCCTGTAGGTACATCGTGCCTTATCGAGGATGTTGCCTTCCATATGGATAACCTTCCGGAGGCAACTGCCGAGCTACAGCAAACCATTGCTAAGCATGGGTATGCCGATGGCGTTATCTACGGGCATGCGCTGGAGGGTAACTACCACTTCATCATCAACCAAAGCTTCGACAGCCAAAGCGAAATTGACCGCTACGAGGCCCTGATGAACGATGTTATCCACCTGGTAGTGGATAAGTACAAGGGCTCGCTGAAGGCCGAGCATGGAACGGGCCGCAACATGGCTCCATTTGTAGAGTACGAGTGGGGCGCTGAGGCGTTCTCCATCATGAAGCGTATTAAGGTGCTGTTCGACCCACGGGGCATCCTTAATCCGGGCGTTATCTTTAACGACGATCCGCACTGCCATATCAAGAATCTAAAAGAGCTGTCGTTAACCAACCCTCATGTTGATAAATGCATCGAATGTGGCTTTTGCGAGGTTAACTGCCTAACCTATGGTTTAACGCTATCCTCGCGCCAGCGAATTATTGTGCAGCGCGAAATAGCCCGACTTGAGGCTAGCGGCGAAGATGCCGCTCTTTTAACCGACCTGCGAAAAGAATACGCCTACCTTGGCGATGCTACCTGCGCCGGCGATGGCCTCTGCGCCACCAGCTGCCCAATGGGCATCAACACGGCGCACCTTACCCACGATGTTCGCCAGGCCAACATCCCTCAGGGGAGCTTTGCCTGGAAGGTGGGCAACTTTGCGGCCAACCATTTTGCTGGGATTAAGTCTACCCTACGTCCGGTTCTTTCTGCAGCCAACATGGCCCATACCGTTATGGGATCGGCCGCATTGGGGGCTGTAACCCGTACGCTGCATAAGACAACGGGGATTCCGCTTTGGACTCCATCGATGCCCAAAAGCAATAAGGTAAAACCTGTAGTGCAAAAGTCATCTGCATTAAAGGTGGTGTACTTCCCTAGCTGTATCAACCAGACGATGGGCGCAGCAAAGGGTGATCCGGATCAAACGCCGCTGCCCGATAAGATGATGGGGTTGCTTCATAAAGCCGGCTACGAGGTTATCTTCCCCGAAAATATGGAGCAGCTTTGCTGCGGTACCATCTGGGAAAGCAAGGGCATGCCCGATATTGCCGATCGTAAGACTAAGCAGCTGGAGGAGGCGCTCTGGAAGGCCAGCAACAACGGGGAATACCCTGTGCTATGCGATCAAAGCCCCTGCCTGTACCGTATGCGTACCTGCATAAAGTCTATGAAGCTTTACGAGCCTGCCGAGTTTATAGAGGCATTCTTGGTGGATAAGCTAGAGTTTACGCCCATCGACGAGCCTGTGGCGCTTCATATAACCTGCTCGACTACAAAAATGCAGCTGCGCGACACCATTATTGGATTGGCGAAGCGCTGTTCTACAAATGTGCTCGTTCCTCAAGAGGTGGGCTGCTGCGGCTTTGCCGGCGATAAGGGATTTACCAACCCCGAGGTTAACGCCTATGCCTTGCGCAAGCTGCGCCCACAGCTGGAGACGGCAAACGTTAGGCAGGGCTTCTCCAACAGCCGTACCTGCGAGATTGGGCTAACCACCAACGGAAAGATTCCCTACATGTCCATCGTTTACCTGGTGGATCGGGTGACTAAACCAATAAAGCAGTAAATGCTTTTTCTGGAAAGCATATATAGAAAAGGGGTGGCCATATTAGGCAACCCCTTTCTGTATATTCTGCCACTTTAAAAGCGACTTTTTTCTCACTTTTTTGGACTTTTTTCTCGGTTTTAGGGACTTAAAAGTACTTTCAAACTATAAAGAAGTCGCTGAGAGGTACTTTTTTCTCACTTTGGGGGACTTAAAAGTACTTTCAAACTATAAAAAAGTAGTTGGAAAGTACTTTTTACTACTTTTTTTGGACCTTAAAATAGTTTCAAACTGCAAAAAAGTCGATGAAAAGTATTATTAGGTCGATTGAAAGTACTTTTAAATACTTTCGAGGTACTATTAAGTAGTTCAGACCGGCCTTTTCTCAAAAAAAGTGACCTTTTTCTCGCTTGAAACAACAAAAAGATCTGTTCCATCTACTTTCTCGAAGCTGGAGGAATCTTATTCTCGCTCAAACCCTCGGCTTTGTCGAAAAAAACTTCAACTTTCTAGTTTCAAACGACAACTTCCATCATTCAGAGCTAATTGGGTTAGTAAAGATAGGGCTTTATCTATCCTACCAAATGTAGCAAAAAAAGAAAGGGGATAGCATAGCGCCATCCCCCTTTTGTATGGATAAAAAAAACTTTTACAATAAGCTGTAGGCAACGGTTAGTCCAGCCATAACGATGGCTACCATGCTCATTAGCTTGATAAGGATGTTGAGGCTAGGGCCAGAGGTATCCTTAAATGGATCGCCCACGGTGTCGCCAATAACGGTAGCCTTGTGGTTGTTCGATCCCTTTCCATCTAGGTTTCCTTCCTCGATGTACTTCTTGGCGTTATCCCAGGCACCACCAGCGTTGGCCATGAATACGGCAAGCACAAAGCCAGAACCTAATCCACCAACAAGAAGTCCCATTACGCCCGAAACGCCGAAGATAATTCCGGTAACGATAGGGGTAACGATGGCAAGTAGCGAAGGGAACATCATTTCGCGCTGAGCACCACGGGTAGAGATCTCCACGCATTTAGCGTAGTCTGGCTCGGCTTTTCCTTCCATAATGCCGGCGATTTCGCGGAACTGGCGGCGTACTTCGTTCACCATCTTTTGAGCGGCACGGCCTACGGCGTTCATGGTTAATCCGCAGAATAGGAAGGCCATCATCGAGCCAATGAATACGCCTGCAAGTACCTTAGGGTTCATCAGGGTAACATCGTAGTAGGTCATAAAGTCGGTGAGCGAAGCTTCGGCCGTATTCACAACCTGACCGCTAACCTCTATGGTAGCTTGTCCAACACGGAGTAGGGCAATCTTGATCTCCTCGACGTACGAGGCAAGAAGGGCCAAGCCGGTAAGCGCTGCCGATCCGATAGCAAAGCCCTTTCCAGTTGCAGCGGTGGTGTTTCCAAGAGCATCCAACGCATCGGTACGGTGGCGTACTTCCTCGCCTAGCTTGCTCATTTCGGCGTTTCCACCGGCGTTATCGGCAATAGGACCGTAGGCATCGGTCGCAAGGGTGATACCCAAGGTCGATAGCATACCTACAGCGGCGATACCCACGCCGTAAAGTCCCATCGACATATTGGCGAAGCTGAAGTTGGCGGCAAAAAGGAACGATAGGATAATTCCAATTACGATTGTAATAACTGGAATTGCCGTAGAGATCATACCCGTACCAATACCCTTAATGATTACGGTAGCAGGCCCGGTTTTCGAGCTCATGGCGATACCCTGGGTTGGCGCGTAGGCATGCGAGGTGTAGTATTCGGTAGACTTACCAATGATGATACCCGTAACCAGACCTGTGATGATCGATCCGCAGATCATGTAGTCTAGCCCAAGCAGGTATACGGTAAGGAACGATGCAAAAACGATTAGCACCGAGCTGATGTTGATGCCTCTTCCTAGTGCGCTTAGCAGCTGCTGCTGCGATGCGCCTTCTTTGGTCTTTACAAGGAAGATTCCGATAAGCGAAAGCACTACGCCAAATGCGGCGATAAGCATTGGGGCAAGGATGGCGTTAAACTGCAGCTCGGGATTTGTTGCAAATGCAGCAGCACCAAGGGCCGAAGTAGCCAAAATCGATCCGCAGTACGACTCGTAAAGGTCGGCACCCATACCGGCAACGTCGCCCACATTATCGCCCACGTTGTCGGCAATAGTGGCAGGGTTGCGGGGGTCATCTTCAGGAATGCCTGCTTCTACTTTACCTACTAGGTCGGCGCCAACGTCGGCAGCCTTGGTAAAGATACCACCACCAACTCTTGCAAATAGCGCCTGAGTAGAGGCACCCATACCGAAGGTAAGCATGGTGGTTGTAATTACGACAACCTTTTCGGAGGATGTTGCCTCTTCTACAAAGTAGTCGAGAAGAATCCACCAAAGCGAGATGTCGAGAAGGGCTAGGCCAACTACCACCAATCCCATAACTGCTCCCGAACGGAAGGCGATTTTAAGACCATCGTTGAGGCTGCGGCGGGCAGCATTTGCAGTACGAGCAGATGCGTAGGTGGCGGTCTTCATCCCAATAAAACCTGCAAGCCCCGAGAAGAAGCCGCCGGTAAGGAAGGCAAACCAAACCCACTTATTCTGCAAGCCTGGCCCATAGGCCATATAGGCAAACAGTGCGCAGAGCACAATAAATACGATTCCTACTACCTTGTACTGTTGCCTAAGGTAGGCCATTGCTCCCTTTCGAACGTGGCTGGCTATGCGAGCCATTGTCTCTGTGCCCTCTGACTCCTTCATCATTCCCTTGAAGAAGATGTAGGCGAATAGTAATGCGACTGCTGCGCATGCCGGAACTATCCAAAAATAAATACTTAACATTGGTTGAAAGTTTAGATTAAGTTTCGGGCTAAAAGTAAGGAATAATTAACATTGGTTGGCATCTTAAAGCTCCATAATCTATGGTAGGGTTGAAAAAAAAATTCTCGGGGTGCAACTCAATGTTTGAGGACGGCGTTGTTTGGCGACGGCTCTTGTCTTCGTCAGCTCTATCATTGTAGGTTGTAGTCTGCTGCATAGAGTCGGATGAGGCAGGAGCCCATTGCCGTCAAGCTAAGGCTTCAAACGACAGCTGCGGTTGCATTAAAGCGCTACAACGTAGCGCCACTTGAGTAACCGTGGGTGTAAGCCCACGGTCATTTGGCAGAAAACAATCAGCCCCGAAGGGGTTGCCCCAAATGCTACGCGTTCTCTAAAAGGTTCAGCCCCATTCGGGGCTGCTAAAGAGGGAGACACTCTGCATCCACGGATTTCATCCGCGGTTACTAAGGGTTAGCTACTTCGTAGCATGTTACCGCTTAGCTTGACGGCTATGGGCAGGAGCCTCATCCGAACGAGGGAATGGCTTCCCCGCTTCAGGAAATCATTTCCCAGCGTTCGGAAATGGCTTCCCCGCTTCAGGAAATCATTTCCCAGCATTCGGAAACGGCTTCCTCGCTTTAGGAAATCATTTCTCAAGGCTGGGTAAAGATTGTTTTTTTCTTTGCTATAAGCGCCATTTTACTAGTTATTTATATGATTTGGTATGAATAATTCATTTATATTTTTTCAAAAACTGCTGTATAATATCTATTACCCCGTTCAATTACCCTACCTTTGCGGCATTACTTCGACAGAAAACATCTGATGAATATCTCTTTTCTCATTTCAGCTGCGTTTCTGCCACTACTCAGTTTCTTTCTATCTAAAAAACGACAATTTGCCGTAGTATTATTTACCCAACTGGTAGTGGCATTTTATACCGTTGTTACAGCGGTAGGCGCATTAGGTCTTTTTGACACAGGGTTGGTTAATAATGGGAGTAGCTCTGTTGCTATCGATCCATTATCATTCCTTTTTATTGCTGCTATTAACCTCGTTTGTGTGCTCACAACGGTATACTCTAAGGGGTATCTCGCCCCTTATATGGAAAAGAAGAATAGGAGTGAGCTGGCCATTCATGGTGCTGCGCTGGTTTGGCTGCAGGTGTCCATGATACTGGTGGTAACGCTTCGCGAAGGCTTTGCTTTTCTGGCAGCGTGGGAGGCCATGACATTGGCTTCATTCGTTCTGGTGATGTTCGAGGCCGAGAAGCACGAAACGTTTAAGGTTGGAATATCGTACCTTATTCAGATGCACGTTGGCTTCTTCCTTATCCTTGCCGGATTTGTGGTTGCCTACGTAAAAACCGGAATCTTTGGTTTCGATGGCCTATCGTCCTACTTTGCTACCAATAATGGTATTCCCGTATTCCTTCTTTTCTTTTTAGGATTTGGGCTTAAGGCAGGCTTTGTGCCGCTGCACACCTGGCTTCCGAACGCCCACCCTGCGGCACCCTCGCACGTTTCGGGCGCCATGTCGGGCATTATGATAAAGATGGGGATTTACGGATTGCTTCGTGTTCTTTTTGCAATGCACAGCCAATATTTAGAGGTAGGAATGATCTTGCTTGCGGTATCCCTTCTTACCGGAGTTTGGGGGGTAGTAAGCGCCATCGTACAAAAGGATTTGAAGAAGGTGCTTGCCTATAGCAGTATCGAGAACATCGGTATCATTGGAATTGGGCTTGGCTTAGGTTTCATCGGTCTTCATATTCAGTACCCTCAGCTATCGCTTTTGGCCTTTGCAGGAGCCGTACTGCATATCGTAAACCACTCGCTGTTTAAGCCCATGCTGTTTATGGGGGCAGGTTCGGTGTACACGGCAACCCATACGCGTAACATGAACGATTTAGGCGGACTTATCAAGAAGATGCCGCACACTTCGCTTCTCTTTATTGTTGGCGCAATGGCCATCTGTGCGCTTCCTCCGTTTAACGGCTTCATATCGGAGCTACTTATATATGTAGGGATGTTCGACAGCTTGGTGGGGCAGTCGCTCCGCGAAACCATCTTGCTCATCACCTCTTCGATGATTCTGGCGTTGATTGGCGGATTGGCCGTGTTTGCCTTCTCAAAGGCGGTGGGCATTGCATTCTTGGGCGCTCCCCGTAAGCCGATAGACCATGTTAAAGAGGTAAGTAGATGGATGCTCGTTCCTCAGTACGTTCTTCTTGCAGGAATACTAGCAATAGGTTTGTTCCCATCCATTGCCGTTAAGCTAATACTTCCGGTTGTTGCCCAGTTCCCACAGGTAAATACTTCGACCGAACTTTTGCAGCCTATACTAAATACAACCAGCAGCATCACCTGGATATCGTTGGCGTTTGTAGGTTTTATTGCGGTGATATTTTTCTTCCGCAAAAAGATGCAGCAGGATGTTATAATTACTGAAGGACCAACCTGGGGATGCGGCTACTCTGCCGTTAATGCTACGCAGCAGTATACCTCTACCTCGTATGCCGATAGCTTGATCTCCATATCTAAGCCGTTGGTGAAGGTTACGAAAGATTTTGAGCCGCTCGAGAAGACCGATTTCTTCCCTCATGCAACCAGCTTTAAGACCGGAAGCAACGACGTTTTCGAGGAAATGGTTACGGTGCATCCAACCAACAGGCTCCTGAAGATCATCCGTAAGGCCGCCATCCTTCAAACCGGGCATGTGCAGCACTACGTGCTCTACGCGTTGCTGTTTATTGTTGCCATTTTGGTGCTAACCTACTTTAAGCTGATTTAGTATGACCGGATACCTACTTATTATACTCGCGGCATTCTTCTTTCCAGGGATCATTGCTCGAACCAAAAGCATTGCCTCGGGGCGTAAAGGGCCACGTATTATTCAGCCTGTGCGCGACATCGTGAAGCTGCTACGAAAGGGTAGCGTTTACAGCACTACCACAAGTTCGATCTTTCGTATCGCACCTACTGTAGGCCTTGCCTGCGTGCTTACTGCAATGCTGGTTATCCCGTTTGCGGGTGGCAATGCCCTGATTTCTTTTAACGGCGATTTTGTCTTCTTCGCCTACCTGCTTGCGTTGGGTCGTTTTCTTATGATTATTGCCGCGCTCGATACGGGCAGCAGCTTCGAGGGGATGGGAGCCAACCGCGAGACGCTCTACGCGCTGCTCGTCGAACCGGCCCTGTTCGTTATGATGGGCGTTATGGCCATGATGACAGGGTGCACCTCGTTTACCGAGATCTTCAAGGCGTTTAACACCGTTGGCGACTACTCGTTGCTGCTGGGCGCTCTATTTGCCTGCCTCGTAATCCTTATTGCCATGGTCGAGAATAGCCGACTTCCTGTCGATGACCCAAAAACGCACCTAGAGCTTACCATGGTGCACGAGGTTATGATTCTCGACAACTCTGGATTTGACTTAGGGCTGATTCATCTTACCTCGTCGCTAAAGTTTGGCGTATTCTCCATGCTCATGGCCAATATGCTTATTCCTCCATCGTGGAAAATTGGCTACCAGTTCCTCTACTTCGGGGTGATCGCTGTTGGGTTTGCCGTTGTTGTCGGGCTGCTCGAATCGTTTAGGGCGCGTAACAAGATGGCGAAAAACCCTCAATACCTGCTTACGCTTACCGCCATTGGCCTGCTTGGCCTGATTGTGGCTCTTATTCTAATGCAAAAAATAGCTTAACGTATGAATCTCGCTATTATCGTACTTTTTGGCGTAACGCTAATGTACATCTCCATTGCCGAGCGGTTTGCAACCTACCTCAAGCTGGTTGCATTGCAGGGGGTGCTTCTGTTCTTCTTGGCCTTCTCCGAGCTCTCGGGGGCCAACGACCTCGCTTCGCTGATATTTGTTGTCGCAGAAACCCTCATCTTCAAGGCAATTGCTGTTCCGGTGCTGCTGAGGAATATCGTTAAAAAGATGAAGGTTGCTAAGGTGCATGCCAAGGCCGTTCCTGCCTTCTACTCGTTGCTGCTTGTGCTGGTGGCAATGGGCGTTAGCGTGGTTCTGGGCGATATGCTTAAGATCGGCAACATCGAAAAGATATTTATGATTACCGCGCTCTTTTCGGTTTTCACAGGGTTGATTCTTGTAATTACCCATAAGAAGATATTCCCTCATTTGGTGGGATTTCTTGTGCTGGAGAACGGCGTTTTCATGTTCTCGTTGGCCGTTGGTTCCGAGATGCCGTTCTTGGTTAACGTAGGTATCCTACTCGACCTTTTTGCCAGCGTTTTAATTTTGGGCGTTTTTGCTTCGCGTATCGGGAAACGGTTGAACGACCCCGATGTGGAGGATTTATCATCACTTAAGGATTAGGGGGATGCTGTACTTTTTTATCATATCTGTTGTTTTAGTTGGGCTGATGCTCTCTCTCCGAAATCCTTTAGCGAGTAAGGTGCTTTCGGGTTTATTTATTGTCAACCTTATTGCGCTTTTGGTGCGAGCCTATGCAAGCAAGGGGCAAACCGAGCTGGTGTACTTTACCTTCGATGGTACTGCCGTTATAATGCTTTCGTTGATGGTGGTGGTTGCTATTCCAGCCTTCATTCATAGCTTTTACTATTTGACACACGAGTCTAAACGAGGAATTCCTCTATACATTGCGGGGCTTACAGGTCTGCTTACCTCGCTTGTGGGCGTTTACCTATCCAATAACCTTATCGTGCTGTGGGTTTTTATGGAGGCCACCACGCTTACTGTATCGGTGCTCATATACCATCACCGCAGCACGCATGCGCTGGAAGCTACCTGGAAGTATATCTTTGTTAGCTCCATTGGTATTGCGCTGGCCTATATGGGAATCCTTTTCCTAGGAACCATCGTTTCTAATAGCGGTGATATTCCTCTATCGTATAAAGGTCTTGAAGTGTTGGCTGCAAACGCCAATCCAGCCTATCTGCGAATTGCCTTTCTTTTTGTGCTGGTTGGATTCAGCACCAAGATGGAGCTCTTCCCCATGCATACGGTGGGTATCGATGCAAACACCATTGCGCCGCCTCCAATCTCTGCCGTTATGTCTACTCTGATGGTGAACGGTGGCTTTGTGGCAATCTACCGTTTGCTAAACATCCTCGATGGAACCATCGTTGGGCAGTGGGCTTCGAATGTGCTAATACTTTCTGGGATTCTTTCGGTGATAGTTGCGGCAACCTACCTGCTTAAATCGAACAACCTGAAGCGTCTGCTGGCCTACTCTACCCTCGAGAACATGGGATTGGTTGCCATTGCCCTCGGGATTGGAGGCGTTGCCCGTTACGCTGCATTTATCCATATCATTGCCCACACCTTCCTTAAAGCGGCGCTCTTCTTTCAGGTTCGTCAGGTGCGCAACACCTTCGATACCTACGAAATCTCTAAGATGGGCGGCTACATAAGGCACTATTCGGCCGGAGCGCTGGTGCTAATGCTCGGAACGCTTGGCATTGTTGCGTTTCCTCCATCCGGCTTGTTCGTTTCGGAGCTGACGATATTTAAAGCCATGCTGGCGCAGGAGCGTTGGATTCTTTTCACGGTTCTTGTGCTGGTGCTGCTATGCTGCGTATACGCCATTGTACAAAAGTTGCTATCCATCCTGTACGCTAAAGAAACGGTAAAGCCAACCGGATTTAAGCTCTCGATGTCGCTTACGGCTGTTCAATACCTCCTTATAGGATTAGCCTTCTACGTCTTCTTTTTTAAAGATGGATTTGTGATGAACCTTATTAACGAAGCAATAAAGTAGTACATGAACCAGTATCATCAGTACGTTAGGATAAAAGGAAATCCGGCAACTGTAAAGCTTGCCGATATCCCAATGCTGGAGTATGATCTATTCTTCGAGCAAGCTATCCATATCCTTCATAATCCCGATTGCCGTTGCGTTAGCTACTTCGCCAAGCCCGACAATGGGGCGTTAACCTGCTTCATCGTTCTTTCGGATGGCGCTGGCGATATCATAATATACGGATATAGGTGCAACGAGCGTGCAACGTTACCTTCTCTAACGGCGAAGATTCCTGCAATGCACATCTACGAGCGCGAGATTGCCGAAAATTTTGGGGTAACCTTCGAAGGGCATCCCTGGCTTAAGCCTGTTCGCTACCCCTACAACCGTTCGTATTCGGATTGGATGGACTCCTATCCGTTTTATAGGATTGATGGAACGGAGCTGCACGAGGTGGGCGTTGGCCCAATTCATGCCGGGGTTATCGAGCCGGGGCACTTCCGCTTTATCTGCAATGGCGAAAAGGTGCTGCATCTCGAAATTCAGCTGGGCTACCAGCATCGTGGGGTGGAAACCCTAATGGCCGACGATTCTTCGCTTCTTAAAAAGACAATTCTTTCAGAAAATATTGCGGGCGATAGCGCCGTGTCGCATGGCCTTGGCTTTGCCCTCGTTACCGAAGCGCTTTCTGGTGTTGAGGTTGACGAGCGTCTTGCCCAGGAGCGAGTGATTGCTCAGGAGATGGAGCGTGTTGCCGTTCATATTGGCGATACCGCTGCTCTTTGTGGCGACGTAGCCTATCAGCTCGGACAGGTAGTTTGCGAGGCTTTGCGAACAGTAATGATAAATACTACGCAGTTCTGGTGCGGCAACCGTTTTGGTAAAGGCATTATTCGTCCTGCCGGAACGCGTTATCCGCTTACTGCTGATGTTCGCGATGAAATTGTAAAGAATCTAACCAAGGTAAAGCGCGAGTACGGGCAGTTTACCGATAGGCTCTTCTCGCTTCCTTCCGTGCTTGCCCGTTTCGAGGGGATTGGCATTGTTACCACCGAGCAGGCTCGCGGAATTGGTGCCGTTGGAATGGCTGCCCGAACATCCAACCTTAACCGCGATACCCGAAAGAGCAACCCTTACCTTGCATATAGGAACCTTGAACACGAACCAATACTCATGGATTCGGGCGACGTAATGGCTCGTGCTAAGCTGCGTGCCGACGAGGTGGTACAGTCGATAGATAGGGTGCTGGATATGCTCGATAAGCTCGACTATCAGGCCACCTCTGCTACTCCCAACTTCGGCTTAGCATTTGCTCCCGACACCTTAGCCATTTCGCTGGTGGAAGGCTGGCGCGGCGAGATTTGTCACGTGGCAATAACCAACGATGAAGGAGCAATCGATCACTACAAGGTGAAAGATCCATCGTTCCATAACTGGTTTGCCCTAGCCCTAGCCGTTCGCGATCAGGAGATCTCCGATTTCCCTATTTGCAACAAGAGCTTCAACCTCTCGTACTGCGGGAATGACTTGTAGGGACGCAAGGCTTGCGTCCTTAGAAGAAAAATAAGAACACTGATTTTACTGATAACACTGATTTACGCTGATTTAATTTAACCACAAAGGCCACGAAGGTGTGCACAGAGAAACACAAAGAGTAGAAGTTTAAGAACCCTTACTGCTTAGTCGTGATACTCGCGTCTTGCGTCTTGTATCTTATGTCTTGTGTCTTGATGAAATATCTAAAATCTATTTTAGAATGCTCGACGAACTAAAAATACTCCGCGACCACGGAATCCAGTACGTAAAAGATTTACGTGGCGCAACGCTTACCCCGCTTTTCAGGGGCCGTCCTGTAGTTAACCTCGAGGTACCACAAGCCGATGTGGATGCGCTGGTGTCCATGTGCCCTTCAAAAGCCATCGGATCGTCGCCGCTATCCATCGATTTGGGCAAATGCGTCTTCTGTCGCGAGTGCGAGTTTGCCTTCCCAACGGCCATTCAGTTTACCAACGACTTTAGGATTGCCGCCAACCGTCGCGAGGACTTAATCGTGAGGGCAGGGGAGGATAAGCCTATCAGATTGGACGAGTCTGCCATTCGTCCCGAAATACGTAAGACTTTAAGGAATTCTCTTAAGCTACGCGAGGTGTCGGCTGCGGGAGAAAACTCGGGCGAGATGGAGCTAAACGCTGCCGGAAACGTCAACTTCGACATGGGGCGCTTCGGTATCGAGTTCGTAGCCTCGCCTCGCCATGTCGATGGGGTGGTGATAACAGGTCCTATCTCGGCGAATATGGCGCAAGCCCTTCAGGTGTGCTTCGATGCCACGCCCGACCCAAAGGTGGTGGTGCTCGTAGGTTCCGATGCCATCAGCGGAGGACTCTTTGCCGATAGTCCTGCCCTCGATCGCTCGTTTGTTGAGGCTCACCACATCGACCTGTACGTGCCCGGCAACCCCGCCCATCCGCTTACCTTTATCAACGGGCTGATGGATATGTTGGGTATTGAGGATAGGTAAATTGTTCCGTAAAGGGTATAGAATATTTTAGAGGCGTTGCATGCAACGCCTCTTTTCGTTTATGCGAACCTCAATTTGATGTGTTGTTTTGATGTTATAGGCAAAGGATGCACAGGTGCTATTCCCCTCCTTCTCAAGGAGGGGTGCCCGAAGGGTGGGGTGGTTTAAGTCGGAATAGCGAGTAATTCTTAGATTTTTCAACAGCAACCACCCCCGGCTACGCCGACCCCTCCTTGAGAAGGAGGGGAATAGCGCTGATTTTGCCTTAAGCAAACCATAGAGGTGCGTTTTCCCCCTAAAAAATCGACGCCTGCGTCTTTGTCGTAAGCAGCTCCAGGAACTTAATTCCCTTGCTGGAGTTGCCCTTCTTGTTTAAGCGAGGGCTCCAAACGGCAATGCTGTACTTGTTGGGGTAGATGGCCACAATACCTCCGCCAACGCCGCTCTTTCCCGGAAGTCCCACCTTAAAGGAGAACTCCCCAGCCTCGTCGTAGAAGCCGCACAGCTGCATAATGGCGTTTATGCGCTTTGCCTTGCTCACGCTTAGGATGGTTTGCTTTGTTTCTGGACAGATGCCGTAGGTGGCAAGGAAAAGGAACGTGCGCGAAAGCTCCTTACAGGTCATTTCGATGGAGCAGAGGTTAAAGTAGAAGTCCATAACCACATCGATGTCGTTCTTGATGTTGCCAAACGACTTCATCAGGTTGATGAGCGCCGCGTTTCGGTAACCCATCGACTTTTCCGATTCGGCAATGCGCGTACAGTAGTCTATTTCATTGTTGCCCGACACCTCCCTGACAAAGCGAATAAGCTCCTCCTTCGGATTTGCCAGGTGGCTAACCAGAATATCGGCTATTACCAGCGCACCGGCATTGATAAACGGGTTGCGCGGAATGCCCATGTCGTACTCCAGCTGCACGAGCGAGTTGAACGGCGTTCCCGAAGGCTCTACGCCAACCCTTTCCCAGAGCGCCTCGCCCTCCATGTTGTAGGCCATTGCCAGCGATAGCACCTTGGCAATGCTCTGGATGGAGAACTTCTCGTCGGAATCGCCAAAACTGTAGTGCTCGCCATTTACCGTGGTTAGGTGAACGCCAAACTTGTTGGGATCAACACGACCCAGTTCGGGAATGTACGAGGCAACCTCGCCGCAGGGAGCATCATTCTTGATCTCCTCGTTTATCTCTTCGAATATTCTCTGGTAATCCATATGCTTAGGTGAAAATGCGGGCGCAAGGTAGCCATATTTGGCTACAGGTATTCCAGAGTGGGCGGTTTTTTGCGTAGAAATGAGGTGTTCCGTTATGCGACGGCTTTAGACCATAGCCGTCACGCTAAGCTGATGCAAGAACTCTGTTTTTGAAAGGAAAGTATAGATATCAAGCATCAACGCATGATTGAAACTGCTTATCCTCCCGCTTATGCGGGAGGTAGGGATGGGTTAAGAACGCTAAGTGGTGTGAAAAATGTTGATTTTAACGAGCAAACCCACCCCCAGCCCCCTCCAAGGAGGGGATAACCTACCCTGATTATGCATTTTAGGATTTGAAAAAATGGCTCTACCTACGCTTTATTCCCTTGCGGCCTCCAGCCGCATTCTTTGTCCAAAGGCTAGGATGCACTAAGCGTTGCGAGGACGCAACGCTTAGCAGATATCTACTTCTCCACACCTTTTGCCTGTACGGCATCAACCAGTTTCTGAATTACAGGCGCTGGACCTTTAACGTTCCAGCGCTGGCTGTAATTTGCTGCTAAAGCTGTATTAATCTCAGGTATATACACAACCTGAGTTCCCCAGAAACCCGAATGGGTGTAGGCTGTCATGCCATTAATCTCTATCCTCCAAATCCCCATTCTGTAATCCAACGCCTGTTTAGTGTTGTACTTAACAGGGGTAAGCATGGTGTCTAGGGTCGACTTATGGCGAAATACTTTATGGTTAAAAAGGCAGTGGAAAAAACGGCTTAAATCGGCAGTGGTGGATAGCAGCCCGCCGCCTCCATAGTAGTCCATCGATGGGTGGAAGTTGTAGGTGTCGAATCCGTTATGGTATTGATGGATGCGAGCGCCCGTAAAATCGCCATCAAACGCTTCCATATGCGTGTCGTTTATACCCAGCTGCTTAAAATGTAGCTGCTCGCAGATGGCATCGCCCATAGATTGTTTCGTAATACTCTCTATAATATCACCCAGTAGAATATACCCTGTATCCGAATAGCCGAATTGCTCCCCCGGTAGCCCCACCGGCTTCGTGTACTTAATTAGATCGGATACCTGCTCTTCGCGACTCCAAACGTGGCGTGTTTTGAGGAACTCGTTTTCGAATTTTGGCGATTGGGTATGCTCCGATAGCCCTCCCGAGTGGGTGAGCAGGTGCCTAATGGTTATCCGATTCGGATCGTAGCCTCCCTTTACAAGGGTATCTGCATACGCTTTCGAGATGTACTTCGTAATAGGATCGTCGAGGACTAATTTTTTATCCTCCCATAGCCTAAGGATGGTTGCCGCAACGTACGTTTTGGTAACGCTTGCTATTCTGAACTTGCCGTTTGGCTGCAGCTCCTTTTTTGTTTCCTTGTCGGCGTATCCCGATGCCCCGCTCCATTCGATATGTTTTTTTGGGGAGATGATGCTTGCAAGGATGCCCACATTCTCGGTGGTTAGCTCGTTGCCGACGATGCTCCTAAATGTCGAATCATACTTGCTCGATGCGGTTTTGAAGCCATTACACAGGAATAGTACTAGGACTATGGCTATTGTAGGTATGGCAATCTGAGCGTAGTTCTTTGTGCGTTTCATCCTATAAAGATTTTAGGTTGGTTTGCTATATGCTTTACGTTACCATAGACGAAAATCTTCCCCTAACGTTACATTTTAGCCCATCTACGCTTTGTTTCGTTGCGGCCTAAGGCCTCTTTCAAACGAAAGCACCCATGCTCCATAAAAGGCATGGGTGCTTTGTGGGGCTTTCTGTTAAGCATTAGCTCCTGAGTGCTTCGGCCACATCGAGGCCCAGCTCTTTAGCAACGCCGTTGCCGTAGGCTTCGTCGGCCTTTAGGCAGTTCCTAATATGCCTTAGCTTGATCTCTTTGGGGGCATCGCCCATGGCGCGTGCCGTATTCTCAAATAGCACCTGCTGCTGCTCCTTGCTCATCAACCGGAATAGGATGCCCGGCTGGCTGTAGTAGTCGGCATCGTCCTGACGGTGATCCCAGTGATCGGCGGCCCCATCAATTTCCAGAGGGGGCTCTAGGAATTCGGCGCTATCCTGCCATTCGCCGTAGCTGTTGGGCTCGTAGCCCAGCGTAGAGCCGCAGTTGCCGTCAACCCGCATCTGCCCGTCGCGGTGGAACATGTTCAGAAAGGGGCACCTCGACTTGTTTACCGGAATCTGGTGGAAGTTGACTCCGAGCCGGTAGCGCTGGGCATCGCCATAGGAGAAGAGCCGTCCTTGTAGCATCTTGTCGGGCGAGAAGCCTATGCCGGGAACAACGTTTGCCGGATTAAAGGCCGCCTGCTCGACATCGGCAAAGTAGTTCTCGGGGTTCTTGTTGAGTTCGAGAATCCCTACATCGATAAGCGGGTACTCCTTGTGCGGCCAAACTTTGGTGAGGTCGAACGGATTAAATGGGCTCTTTTTGGCTTGCTCCTCCGTCATGAGCTGAATCTTCATCGTCCACCGGGGGAAGTCGCCGCGTTCGATGCTGTCGTAGAGGTCGCGCTGATGGCTTTCCCGGCATTTACCGATAACGGCTTCGGCCTCTTGGTCGGTAAGGTTTTTGATGCCCTGGTGGGTTGTCAGGTGGAACTTTACCCAAATGCGCTCGTTCTTGGCGTTGATGAGGCTGAAGGTGTGGCTCCCAAACCCGTGCATGTGGCGGTAGGAGTAGGGAATACCTCTATCGCTCATTGTGATGGTGACCTGATGGAGCGCCTCGGGCAGGCTAGTCCAGAAGTCCCAGTTATTTTTGGCGCTGCGCAGGTTGGTTCTCGGGTCGCGCTTTACGGCATGGTTCAGGTCGGGGAACTTAAGGGGGTCTCGTAGGAAGAAAACGGGGGTGTTGTTCCCCACCAAATCCCAGTTTCCCTCTTCGGTGTAGAACTTTATGGCAAATCCACGGATGTCGCGCTCGGCATCAGCGGCGCCCCGCTCGCCCGCCACGGTGGAGAAGCGAACAAAGAGGTCGGTTTTTTTGCCCACTTTCGAAAAGATGTTGGCCTTGGTGTGCTTGGTGATATCGTTGGTTACCGTAAAGGTTCCAAAGGCGCCAGAGCCCTTGGCGTGCATCCTCCGCTCGGGGATTACCTCACGGTCGAAATGGGCGAGCTTTTCGAGAAACCACACGTCCTGAAGGAGCATTGGCCCCCGCCTGCCCGCCGTTAGCACGTTCTGGTTATCGGCCACTGGCGCTCCAGAAATGCTGGTTAGCAGCTTTTTTATCCATTTCATACGCTTCGATTTTTTGTAAACAGCAGCAAGGTACGCCATGCCTGCCCCGTTTTCAAGTACCTAAAGCGCATCTCCCGAATGCCCAGGTGCTGTAGTAGCGGATAGAAGGTGTTCGCGGCTAGGCGAAGGCTTCAGCCCATGGCCTTAGCTTGACGGCAATGGGGCGCAACTTCAGTCAAACGAGGTAATTTCAGGGTGGGGGTGAAGGGGAGTCGAGCCTCGGCTCCGCTCGGCTTCCAGAGCTTCGGCTCCTAGTATTTCGGCTTTAGGTTTTCATCTGCCCGTGGTAGCCGAGCGAAGTCGAGGCTATCCGACGAAAAAATTAACAAAAAAACATCAAAAAGAATCAACCAACGAATATTTTTATAAATTAGCTATTGCTCGTTCTTTGAAGGCATGTTTTACCAGATTGGTTAGCTGATCAGGCTCCGATGGCCAACAAACCAGCTAGCGCCTTAGCGAAGTAGCCGCGAAGGGTGGGAGAGGCCGCTAGCCGGTGGGGAGAAATAGGAGGCAGGTTGGCCGAAATGGCTTTCCGATTGGCAGAAACCGTTTTCCGGCAGGCAGAAATGGCATTCCGATTGGCAGAAATCATTTTCCGGCAGGCAGAAATGGCTTTCCGATCGGCAGAAGTGACATTCCGGCGGGCATAAATCGTTTTCCGGTTGGCAGAAATGACATTCCGGCAGGCGGAAGTCATTTTCCGGTTGGCAGAAATCCCTTTCCGATGGTAGACTATCTGGTGTGCGCGAGATCGAGCAATATATAAGCGGTAACTATTAATTTTTTATAGCAAACGGGTTTACGCTGCGTAGGCCCAAGTCAAAACTAACCCAATAAAATTATGTCAAAGTATCGAACAAAGGATGAAGATCTTCAGAGGATCGGAACATCTATCGCTAACCTAGAGTCGAACCCGACCCTTGCGGCCAAGCTGCAGGGTTTTGGCTTCACCAACGAATCGTTGGCCGAGGGCAAGCTGCTTTTTGCTACTGCTACTCAAAAATCGCAAAAGCAGAAGATGGAAGAGGGCGAACAGCATAGCGCCACCGAGCGCTGTAACGAGCTATTCGGCTTGGCCGATGTGCGGTTTAAGGTGATCTACAAGATTTCGCGAGTTGCCATCAAGGAAAAGGGTTTGCAGGATCAGCTGGGCGTTGTATCGTTGGAAAAATCGACGTTCGATGGCTGGGCGCAATCTCGGCTCGACTTCTACACCAATGCGCTTTCGATTCCGGTAGTTATGGAGCGTTTGGGCAAGTACAACATCAAGGCCGAAGACCTTACCGCTGCAAAGAAGCTGGTGGAGGATGCCATTGCGGCCAACCAGGTTCAGCTAAAGGAGACCGGAGAGGCGCGTATGGCAACCTCCGAGCGTAACGATGCCTTCGACACCCTAAAAAGCTGGTACGACGAGCTGCGCCAGCTGGCAAAGCTAGCCCTCGATAAGCGCGAGTGCGAGATCCTCGGATTGTAGCCTCGGCGTTCTCCTATACCGAAGCCCATACTTGCTGATGCTTGTATGGGTTTCGTTTTTTTTTGGGGGCGCCTCGACTCCGCTCGGCGACCGCTCGGATTTGATGGTGTTCTCCTCGACTCCGTTCTGCGACCACTCGACTTCGCTCGGCGACCTTTTTATTGCCCACCGAGCGGAGTCGAGGTGGCATCAGCATTCTCCGCCTCTACTCTGCGTAGCGGCTACCTCGGATTTGGTGATCGTTCTCCTCGGCTTTGCTCGGATACCGCTCGGTTTCGCTCGGCGACCTTTTTATTGTCCACCGAGCGGAGTCGAGGTGAAGGTAAGGGGTGCGCTATTTTTTACGGGTGCTGATTCCTGGGCTTCTTGGTGCTTAGCTCCACCCAAAAAATCAACAGAATGGCATCTTTCATCCCAAAACACCCCGCTTTTTCGGCCTTCTTTCGGGGTAAATGAGGGGCGTAGCGCCCTTTTCGCATGCTGGCATCAGCTAAATAGATGGAAAATGTATGCGATTTGTCGAAAAAAGAGGGCTAAATGGGCAAAAAATGCGCCCATAATTAGCTTTTAGTTTAGCCTAATGGGCCGAAATAGGAGGGCTTTCTTCGTTGAAAGCCTATTGTAGTATGCTGTACTGCTGTTTTGGGCCGAAAAACCCCATCGGCATAGCAAAAATGAAGGGGATGATAATATCAAATTATTAATCGTACCTTTCCATCCATTAAATTTTTCATAATGAGCAAAGGAACAGTAAAGTTTTTTGATGAGACCAAAGGTTTCGGTTTCATTAAAGATGCAGATTCTCCAAAGGAGTATTTCGTACACGTATCTGGTTTGGTAGACCGAATCAAGGATAACGACGAGGTAACCTTCGACCTTGAAGAAGGCAAAAGGGGAATCAATGCCGTAAACGTGAAGCTTGCATAGTTTTAAGCTATAAAAGACATCATCAGAGGAGGCTCTACAGTGCGTAGGGCCTTTTTTGTTTGGTGGTGGTGAGGGTTTCTAGGCTATCCAAAAAAAGGAGAGGCGTTGCATGCAACGCCTCTCCTTTTTTTATATGGTTTTCTTTAAAACTAGCTAAGGAAGCTAAGCATAATACCGGCAGCAACGGCGCTACCGATCACACCGGCCACGTTTGGCCCCATGGCGTGCATTAGCAGATAGTTGGTCTTATCGTACTCCAATCCCACCACATGCGATACGCGGGCGCTATCGGGCACAGCCGAAACCCCTGCATTACCGATAAGCGGGTTGATCTTGTTACCCTCCTTAAGGAATAGGTTAAGGATCTTAACGAACATTACCCCACCAAAGGTTGCGATGATGAACGAGGCAGCACCTAGTCCGAAGATAAGCACCGATTCCGTTTTAAGGAAGGTGGTTGCCTGTGTCGATGCACCAACGGTTAAACCGATAAGGATGGTTACGATATCGATAAGTGGACCCTTAGCGGTATCGGCCAAACGCTTGGTAACGGTACTTTCCTTAAGCAGGTTGCCGAAGAAGAGCATACCAAGAAGTGGAAGACCAGTTGGAACGATGAAGCAGGTAAGCAGCAATCCTACGATAGGGAAGAGGATCTTCTCTAGCTTCGATACCTGGCGAGGAGCTTTCATGCGGATTACGCGCTCCTTCTTGGTGGTAAGCAACTTCATGATAGGAGGCTGGATAACCGGAACAAGAGCCATGTAAGAGTATGCAGATACTGCGATAGCACCCATTAAGCTAGGAGCAAGTTTTCCCGAAAGGAAGATAGCTGTAGGACCGTCGGCACCGCCAATGATACCAATTGCACCAGCCTCTTCTGGCGAGAAACCAAGCCATAGAGCTGCAGCGTAGGCTCCAAAGATACCGAGCTGGGCAGCCGCACCAATAAGCATTAGCTTAGGGTTAGAGATTAGCGCCGAGAAGTCGGTCATCGCCCCGATACCTAAGAAGATAAGAGGAGGATAAACCCCTTGCGATACGCCAAAGTATAGGTAGTTAAGCACGCTACCGCTCTCGTAGATACCAACCTGGAAACCGGGGGTAAAGGCAATGTTGCCAATAACAATACCGAAACCGATTGGGACAAGGAGTAGGGGTTCGTACTCTTTCTTAATGGCTAGGTAGATAAACGCTAGACCAATGATAATCATTATGGCGTGTCCGAGCGTAATGTTTGCAAAAGCCGTGTAGCTCAGAAACTGGCTTATTTGGTCGGACAGAAACGAAAAGTAACTCTGGGTTTGTTCCATAGTTTAGAGCCTATTCGATTACAACTAGAACATCGCCTTCCATTACGCTGTCGCCTTGGTTAACCTTGATGGCTGCAATGCGACCTTCCTTGTCGGAGTCGATGTTGTTTTCCATTTTCATGGCTTCGAGAACGAGAAGACGTTGGCCAACCTTAACGGTATCCCCTACCTTAACGGCAAGGCTAAGGATAACGCCTGGAAGTGGCGACTTAACGGCACCCGAGGTTGCAACGCCTGGGCTAACGGTTTTGGCAACCGATGGGTGAGAATCGGTTGAAGGAACCGCTTCTGGACGAACCAGCTTAGGAGTTTTGGTTTGCTTAAGCTCGCGGTCAATTTCAACCTTGTAAGGAGTTCCGTTAACCTCAAGGTCGGCGATATTGCCGTCTACGTTAGAGATGTGAACGTTGTAGTCGTTCCCGTTTATCTTGAATTTAAAGTTTTTCATGGATTAGCGTTTTTGGGTTGTCTTTTGTGGAATCTGCCTCATGCTGTAAATCTTCGAGCTCCAGGGCGAGTAGGTACGAGAGGTCTTCTCGATGGTCAGAATGGTCGAATCGAGATCTTCCTTCTCGGTTTCGAAGAGCTGAATGGCCATGGCAATTGCTGCAAGAGTTTCGCCAGAGGTTTCCTCTCCTTCTTCCTTTGCTGTAACTACGATGCCTTGCTTCTTAAGCTCTTTTTCCTTCATTCTACGTGCATGGTTGATGTTGGCTTTGCCAATAAACTTGAACGATAGGTAAAGAAGAATCAAAGCCGAGAAAACAACGCTCATCGAAATGATAGCCATAGTAGCACCCGATGGGTCGAAATGTAAGAATATAGCACCTGCCGAAGGGCGTTCAACGGTATCGTTATTGCCGTTAGGAGTAGGCTTACCCATCGCAATCCATTTGGCATCCGCATCAAAAACGCGTCCCCAGCTGGTGTCTGCCTTTTGTACGGCAGGATTAAACGATACGCTGTCAATAAGAATTTTTCCGCTTTGGTCGTAAAGCGCTAAGTATTTTGAGCTTTTTAGGTCGAAGTTAAGGTGTAGTGTCCCGTGTGTGGTCTTGTTATCGGCCCAAAAAACCAAATAGCTTCTTGGTGCAATCTTAGTAATAGGATCTTTGGGGATTCTATACATTTTTGGATTGTTGGGGTCGTTGGTGAGGTAGCAACCTGCAATGTTCACCGTGTTGTAGGCGGAGTTGAAGATTTCTATCCACGAGCCTTGAACCCCAAAATCGTCTTGGTAGTTGTTGACGTTGTTTACAAGAAATTCGTTTATCCTCAAGTCGCTAGCGCTTTGGGCAACAGCGTTGCCCCCAAAAGCGCATAGCGATATGATGATAACCAAACTTCTTAACGAATTAAAAAGTCTGTTCATAGGGTTTTATATTACAATGGAATATTCGAGTGCTTCTTAGGTGGATTCACATCCTTCTTAGTAGCAAGCGACTGAAGTGCACGAGCAATACGGAAACGGGTGTTCTTAGGCTCGATTACATCGTCGATGTAGCCAAACTTGGCAGCCACGTATGGGTTGGCAAACTTGTCGCGATATTCCTGTTCCTTCTCAAGGAGGAATTGAACTTTAGCCTTCTCGTCTTCAATGCTGCCAATTTCGCGGCTAAGAAGAACTTCGATGGCGCCCTTAGGTCCCATAACTGCGATCTCAGCACCTGGCCAAGCGTAGTTGATGTCGCCACGAAGGTGCTTAGAGCTCATTACGTCGTATGCACCACCGTAAGCCTTGCGGAGGATGATGGTAACCTTTGGTACAGTAGCTTCGCCGTAAGCGAATAGAAGCTTAGCACCGTGAAGGATGATACCACCGTACTCTTGAGCAGTACCAGGAAGGAATCCAGGAACGTCAACAAGGGTTACCAATGGAATGTTGAAGGCGTCGCAGAAGCGAACAAAGCGAGCTGCCTTACGCGAAGCGTTAATGTCAAGCACACCTGCTAGGTACATTGGCTGGTTAGCAACAACCCCTACCGACATGCCGTTGAAACGGGCAAATCCGCAGATGATGTTTGGAGCGTAGTCGCGGTGTACCTCTAGGAATTCCTTATCGTCTACCAGTAGGTGGATGATTTCCTTAACGTCGTAAGGTTTGTTAGGATTGTCAGGAATGATCTCGTTTAGGCGCTCTTCGATACGGTTGATTGGATCGGCAGTAAGCTTAAGAGGTGCCTCTTCGAGGTTGTTCTGAGGAAGGTAGCTAAGCAGCTTACGGATAAGCATGATACCTTCTTCTTCGTTTTCTGCTACAAAGTGAGCAACACCCGACTTAGTTGCATGGATGCTAGCACCACCAAGTTGCTCTTGTGTTACATCTTCGCCGGTTACGGTCTTAACAACCTTTGGTCCGGTTACGAACATGTAGCTGGTTCCCTTGGTCATAATGTTGAAGTCGGTAAGCGCAGGAGAGTATACTGCACCACCAGCACATGGACCAAACATTGCAGAGATTTGAGGAATTACTCCAGAGGCCATAATGTTACGCTGGAAGATATCTGCGTAGCCACCAAGAGCCTTAACCCCTTCTTGAATACGAGCACCACCCGAGTCGTTGATACCGATAACAGGAGCGCCAGTCTTCATAGCCATATCCATAACCTTGCAGATCTTTGCTGCAAACATTTCGGATAGCGATCCTCCGAATACGGTAAAGTCTTGCGAGAAAACATAAACAAGTCGTCCGTCGATGGTACCATAACCGGTAACAACGCCGTCAGATAGGTAAGTTTCTTTTTCTAGGCCGAAATCAATACATCTGTGGCTAACGAACATGTCGAACTCTTCGAAGCTCTTTTCGTCAAGAAGCATGTCGATACGCTCGCGAGCAGTGTACTTGCCCTTCTTGTGTTGAGAATCAATTCTCTTTTGTCCACCACCAAGCTTAGCCTCTTCGCGAAGCTTGAGTAGCTCTTGGATTTTTTCGTGTTGGGTCATTTGGAGTAATATCAGGTTGTTTTCTACTTATTCTTGTCTTCGCAAAGTTCGGTAAGCACGCCCATGGTTGATTTTGGGTGTAGGAATGCAATGCTTAGGCCTTCAGCACCCTTACGAGGAGCCTTGTCAATTAGCTGTACGCCTTGCTCTGCTGCAAATTCTAGAGCATTTTCGATACCTTCTACCGCAAATGCAATGTGGTGAACGCCTTCGCCTTTCTTCTCAATAAACTTACCAATTGGTCCTTCTGGATCGGTCGACTCAAGAAGCTCGATTTTGGTTTGTCCGATCATGAAAAAGGCAGTCTTAACCTTTTGGTCCTTAACCTCCTCAACATTGTAGCAGGTTAGACCTAAAACCTTTTCGTAGTAAGGTATTGCAGTTGCTAAATCCTTAACAGCAATCCCGATGTGCTCGATATGCGAAAGTTTCATAAACGTTATATTAAAAGATTTCGAGCAAATGTAGTTGAACCCGTTGGGATTACCGAAGAAAAAGACAAAAAAAACGCGCTGCTTTTTATTGTTTAAAAACATACGATGTTTTCTTTAATATGATGTTGATTTGAAGCATATGTATAGTATTGTGTTTTTGATTTATTTTTATTATTGATGTTTTAGTTTTAAACTGTAGCTTCTTTGCGGGTTTGCTTTTGGAATTATTTGTTCTTGGAGGTACAGGCGGGGAAAATGTAAATGTAAGGCTGTCGAAGACGTAATTCTTCGTCTTAGTTTACCAGTAATGCTAATGCAATAGAGGTTCTGGTGGCTGCATTTTTTTTAAAGTAATGTGTCGTTAAACGTGCTTGTATTTAGACTATTGTATTTTGGTCGCGATAAAGTTGCTCAAAAACTTGCGATAGTTTAACGATTAAAGTAGCTTTAGGTAGCTTAAAATGTAGGCAAATCTTCAGGTTACTTTTAAAATAAAAGCTATGATAACTCGCAACTACCCTTACAATGATGCCTTAATGCTTGCAGGCGGAAAGGTTATTGCGGCAAGCTTGCGCTGCTGCATAAAGGAACTTTCCGAAATTCGTTCGTTGTGGACAAGAGGCTATATCACAGATCTTGATAGCCGATTGGATAATGCTTTTTCCGGAATACTTGGAGTTGAGCTCCCGAGCATTTATCGCTTTTTGAAGTTTGATATTTACGAATCGTTGCAGCATGCCGCTTTTGACTTAAGCTGCTTGAAAATACAAATAGAGGTTGACAACCAAGACAATGTGGAGAAGAAAAATGAATTCCTTTCGGCCTTGGGGTTTACTATGTTCCAGCAAAGGCCAAACATGCTATCGGAAGAGGAGCTAATTAGAGTGCTAGAACATTTTGCAGTAAATTTGTCGCCTAGCAGGCGAAGCGAACTGGTGGCTAATGGGGTAAACCCTTTTCTACTCGATAAGCTTGCCCAGCAAGCTGCACTTCTTAATGAAATGGGGCAAGTTCAGGCTATGCTTATGCTCCCAAATAAGAAGATGAAAGAGCCGGAGATTGCTGTTCTTTGTTCGCTTTACAACGAGGTTGAGGGTATTTGTACTATTGCATCTACCTTCTTCGAGAAAAAGGCAAAAAAGCGAGAACTCTTCATCTTTTCATCCGTCATTAATAGGCTAAAAGGGTTATCGGTAGGTGAACTAAGAGCTGTTTAAACAAGTAACTCCCAAAATCCAACATCGAGCCATTGATCGAATTTCCAGCCCGCTTCGTGGAAGTGGGCTACTTTTTTAAAGCCCATCTTCTCGTGGAGCCTCACGCTCTTTTCGTTTGGTAGGGTTATGCAGCCTATCAGTGAATGGAAGCCTTTTCCCTTTAGCCTTTCAATAAGCTCGGAGTAGAGTAAAGAGCCGATTCCTTTTCCGGCTGCTCCATCCTTTAGGTAAACGGTGGTCTCGGTGCTGAATCTGTAAGCCCTACGTGTTCTCCAACTAGAACCGTAAGCATATCCAATCACCTCTCCATCCTCTTCGTACACGATGTAGGCGTACTTCTCGCTGTATGCTCGTATTCGTTCGGCCATCTCGTCTTCGGTAAGGGGATTTTCCTCGAAGGTAATTACCGTATTTTCTATGTAATGGTTGTAAATGCTGCAGATGGCGGAGGCATCTGCGGATGTTGCTGGTCGTATCATTGCTGCTCTGTATTCTTTTGGGCAAGATAAATATTAATTATCACCAAGCGCGGGGTTACGGCTGCGCGTATGCAAATAATGCAAAAAAGAGCACGTTGCTCAATCTTGCATTATCGTATGAATCAATCAAAAGGTGTTGCTTATTTAAGCTCTGCTTTATACCCAATTTTGGACAGCGCTTCGATGATTTGCTCGGGCGTTGCACTGTCGGTTTCCACGGTTAGTACCTTTTCGGGTGTCGATGTGTCGACTTTCCAGCTTTTTATGCTGCTGTTGGCGTCGAGTACTGGCTTTACCTTTGCCAGGCATCCGCCGCAGTTAATTGTTGTCTTAAACTCAAACTTGGTCATGGTATTCTATTTTACGGTTTCCCTAGTAACATTCTACGCTAGATTTTGTGCGAACGAATTCGAAGGCTATTCGATACTACCGATACGGAACTGAGCGCCATGGCTGCGCTTGCCACCATTGGGTTGAGCATGAATCCCGTTAGCGGGAATAGCGCTCCTGCAGCTATCGGAATGCCTACAACGTTGTAGATAAACGCCCAGAATAGGTTCTGTCTGATAGCGCGGGTGGTGATGGAGGAGAGGGTTATGGCCTCTGCTACCTTTGTCAGGTCGGAGGAGATGATGGTGATCTTGGCCACCGACATGGCAACGTCGGTCCCCTTGCCCATGGCGATGCTGACGTTGGCTTGGGCTAGCGCTTCGGCATCGTTTATGCCATCGCCAACCATTGCCACCACTTTCCCTTCGGCCTGTAGCTGCTTTACGAAATCCGACTTGTCGGATGGGAGCAGCTGGCTTCTGTAGCTGCTAACACCAGCCTGCTTGGCAACTGCCTGTGCAACCCTATCGGCATCGCCGGTGAGCATTACCACTTCGATTCCTCTCTCTCGGAGCCTTCGTATGGCGTCTGCTGAGGTGGGCTTTAGCTGATCGGATAGCGCTATGGCTGCCACAACGCCATCCTGATGGGCGAAAAGGACTACTGTGCGCCCCTTGTCCGAATGGTACTCGAAGGCCTCTGTCATCCTATCCGAAATAGGAATACGCTGTTCTTCGATTAGCTGTAGATTGCCTATGTAGTAGTTCTTGGCGGCAATAGTAGCCTTTACCCCACGTCCTGTGATGCTTTCGAATTCCGAAATGTCAGTAGCCTCGCTCTGACCTTCGAGATAGGCCGCTACGGCGTTTGCCAGCGGATGGTTAGAGCGTTTCTCTATGCTGTAGAGTGCCGACGAGAGTTGGCTAATATTGGCCTCGCTGGCCCACTCAATGCTGTCGACTTTTACATCTCCTAGGGTAATTGTGCCTGTCTTGTCGAGGAGAACAACGCTTACTTTTTTTGCCATCTCAAGGCTTTCGGCATCCTTGATCAAGATCCCGCGCTGGGCTCCCTTGCCCATGGCAACCATGATGGCCGTTGGTGTTGCCAGCCCTAGCGCACAGGGGCAGGCAATAACCAGCACGGTTACAAACGATAGGATGGCCATCGACACGGCATTGTCGGAGCCAAGCACCATCCAGAAGCCAAAGCTAGCGAGGGCAATCGCCATCACCACGGGAACAAAGATGCCTGCAATCTTATCCACCAGCTGCTGCACGGGAGCCTTGCTTCCCTGCGCCTCCTGCACCTTTTTTACGATTTGAGATAGAACGGTCTCTCCTCCAATTTTTTCGGCTATATAGGTAAGGTAGCTGTTCTGGTTAATGGTGCCCGCGTAAACGGGTTCGCCTTCGTACTTTTCAGAGGCGATGGGCTCGCCGGTAATCATGCTCTCGTCCACGAACGAGCTGCCGGAGGCAACCCTTCCGTCAACGGCAATCTTTTCTCCCGGCTTGGAAATCAGCTTATCACCTTTAAGCACTTTGGATATGGGAATTTTCTCTTCTTCTCCATTCTCGTTGATGCGGACAACTGTGTTGGGCTGTAGCCCTATCAGCTTCTTGATGGCTGACGAGGTGCTGCTCTTGGCGCGCTCCTCGAGAAGTCGGCCTAGCAGGATGAACGAGATGATTACGGCCGATGCCTCGAAGTAGACGTGCGCCTCAAGCCCTTGACGTAGCCATACGTCGGGGAGCAGCGTGTTGAAAACGCTGAAGGCGTAGGACGTAAAGGTGCTGATGGCCACAAGCGTGTCCATGTTTGCCTTTCGATGCCGAGCCTGCCGCCAGGCGTTTACGAAGAACTGGCGCCCGAAGATGAGCAGAACCGGAGTCGAGAGCAGCCACATGGTAACGTTGGCAAAGCGCCACTCCATCCAAAGCATGCCAATGGCTGCTGTTGGGATAGAAAAGGCGATGGCCCCAACGGTTTGTCTTCGGAGCTGCTTTAGGTGTGCCCGCTGCTGTTGCGCCACTTCCTCTTCCTGCGCAGCCTTATCCTCTTCGATGATGAGGTCGAAGCCCACCTGCTGGAGCACCTTTCGGAGTTCGGTAGGGGAGGTTAGTGCTGGAGCGTACTCCACTAGCCCCGATTCGTTGGCGATGTTTACCGATGCCTCCACCACGCCTTCGGCTGAGGATAGCATCGTCTGGGCGCTGGCCGCGCATGAGGCGCAGCTCATGCCAGTAATGGGGAATACCTCTTTTTTTACCTCTATATTGATGCTATTGCGTTTCAGTAACTCGATAGCATTTCTCAGCGAAGGACCATCCTTATAGCCAAACGTCAGCACTCCGCTTGCCGCATTTATGTTGATCTCGGTTAGCCCCGCAGCGGCAAACTGCTCATCTAGCGAATCGGCAGCAATGAGGCTGATGCTAGTTCCTATGTTGATTGATGCTTGTAGCATAGCAATGGTTTTCTACAAAAATAGGATGATTGGGGCAAAAGTTGGGGCTGATATGATATTTATCACCTTTTGGTTGCAAGAGGCGCTTTATGGGGGGGCAGAAGAATGTACTATGAGCTTTGAGGAAAATGCGACAATTTGTCATGCAGAGATCCTACGTACATCCTACGGACTCCTACGTAGATCTTCCGATGTGGTCTCATTCTCTTTATGTCAGAGTGACAGGTGGTGTAGAACAAAAAAAAGAGCCGCACAAAGGCGGCTCTTTATATTTAAGGAAGTGTCAACTACTTCATTTTGCTTTCCTTGATAGCAGCTTGAGCAGCAGCTAGGCGAGCGATTGGCACACGGTATGGCGAGCAAGAAACGTAGTTAAGTCCTGCGAAGTGGCAGAATTCAACTGATGATGGCTCTCCACCGTGCTCACCGCAGATACCGCACTTAAGGTTTTCGCGAGTGCTACGACCCTTAGCAACAGCACCCTTAACAAGTTGGCCTACGCCGTCTTGGTCGAGTACTTCGAATGGATCAACCTTAAGGATACCTCTCTTAAGATATTCAGGAAGGAACTTACCGATATCGTCGCGAGAGAAACCAAGGGTCATCTGGGTAAGGTCGTTGGTTCCGAATGAGAAGAACTGAGCAACCTTAGCAATCTCGTCAGCGGTTACAGCAGCACGAGGAACCTCGATCATGGTACCAATGGTGTACTCAACTGTATCACCGTACTCTTCGAATACCTTAGCGATGGTGGTTTCGATGATGTCCTTTTGGTACTCAAGCTCCTTAACGTTACCAACAAGAGGAACCATGATTTCTACCTTAGCAGCATCAACGCCCTTCTTCTTAAGGTTAAGAGCAGCCTCGATGATAGCGCGAGCTTGCATCTCGGTGATTTCTGGGTAGGTGTTACCTAGGCGGCAGCCACGGTGTCCAAGCATTGGGTTAACCTCAGCAAGGCTGTGTACTTTTTCGCGTACTTCCTCGAAGGTGATGCCAAGCTCAGCAGCCATTTCGCGCTGTTGCTTTTCTTCGTGAGGAACGAACTCGTGCAATGGTGGGTCAAGTAGACGTACGGTTACGGCAAGACCAGCCATAACTTCGAATAGGCCTTCGAAGTCTTCGCGTTGGATAGGAAGAAGCTTAGCAAGCGCCTTACGACGGCCAGCCTCATCGTTAGCAAGAATCATCTCGCGAACGCTCTTGATGCGGTCGCCTTCGAAGAACATGTGCTCGGTACGGCAAAGGCCAATACCTTGAGCGCCGAACTCGCGTGCCACCTTAGCATCGTGTGGGGTATCAGCGTTGGTTCTAACAAGCATCTTAGCGTACTTGTCGGCAAGCTTCATAATTTCGCCGAAGTCACCGCTAAGCTCTGGCTTTTGGGTAGCAACCTTACCTTCGTAAACTTCACCGGTGGTACCGTTTAGCGAGATAAAGTCTCCTTCGTTGTAAACCTTTCCGTCGATTTCTAGAGTGCGAGCCTTGTAGTCGATCTTAAGGTTGCTAGCACCCGATACGCAGCACTTACCCATACCACGAGCCACAACGGCAGCGTGAGAGGTCATACCACCACGAGCGGTAAGGATACCGTTAGCAACGTTCATACCCTTAAGGTCTTCTGGAGAGGTTTCGATACGAACAAGGATGGTTTCCTTTCCTTGGTTAGCCCAAGCCTCAGCGTCATCAGCAAAGAAAACGATTTGGCCGGTAGCTGCACCTGGAGAAGCTGGAAGACCACGAGAAATCGTCTTTGCGCTCTTGATAGCAGCCTTATCGAATACTGGGTGGAGTAGCTCGTCTAGCTTGTTTGGCTCAACGCGTAGAATGGCTTCTTCTTCGGTGATAAGACCTTCGCGAAGCATGTCCATGGCGATCTTAACCATAGCAGCACCAGTACGCTTTCCAGCACGGGTTTGAAGCATCCAAAGTTTACCATCTTGGATGGTGAACTCCATATCTTGCATATCCTTGAAGTAGGTGTCCATCTTCTTCTGGATATCGAATAGTTCCTTGTAAGCAGCTGGCATAACCTCTTCAAGAGAAGGGAAAGTTGCCTTTCTTTCTGCTTCAGACATGCCCTTACGCTCAGCCCAACGTTGTGAACCGATGATGGTGATTTCTTGTGGGGTACGGATACCTGCAACTACGTCTTCGCCTTGTGCGTTAACTAGGTACTCACCGTTAAATAGGTTTTCGCCAGTGCTTGAGTCGCGAGAGAAACATACACCAGTAGCAGAGGTTTCGCCCATGTTACCGAATACCATCGCTTGAACGTTAACTGCAGTACCCCATTCTTCTGGGATCTTGTTAAGCTGACGGTAAAGGATAGCACGCTCGTTCATCCAGCTGTCGAATACCGAGCAAACGGCACCCCAAAGCTGCTCCCATGGAGATGTTGGGAAATCGTGTCCAGTAACTTCCTTAACGGCTGCCTTAAAGCGCTTTACAAGGTCCTTGAGGTCTTCGGTAGTAAGGTCTGTATCGTTATGAACGCCCTTTTCTTCTTTAAGGGTGTGGATGATAACTTCGAATGGATCTTCTTCTTCCTTAGAAGCTGGCTTCATACCAAGTACTACGTCACCGTACATTTGTACGAAACGACGGTATGAGTCCCAAGCAAATCTTTCGTTGCCGCTCTTCTTAGCAATACCAGCAACCGCCTCGTCGTTCAAGCCTAGGTTCAGAATGGTATCCATCATACCTGGCATAGAAGCGCGAGAACCAGAGCGTACTGAAAGAAGAAGAGGGTCTTCGTTATTACCAAACTTAACGCCCATAATTTCTTCAACGTACTTAACTGCTTTCTCTACTTCTGGCTTAAGAAGTTCTACAACTTGGTCCTTACCTAGCTTGTAGTACTCTGTACATACTTCAGTAGTGATGGTGAATCCGGGAGGAACTGGCATGCCGATGAGGTTCATTTCGGCAAGGTTAGCACCTTTACCGCCAAGAAGCTCACGCATCTTACCATTACCTTCGGCTTGCTTGTTTCCGAAGGTATACACGCGTTTTACTTGTGACATTTTATCGAAATTGTTTTTAGGTTGTTATTTCGCTTTGTGATACAACTCAATAAGGGCTTCAAAGGTATGAAATTTTACAAAATTGCTTTTCTTAAACTGTGTTATAGCTTAAGCAACAGTGCGAATCAGTACTAATTGATTGAATAGTAGCGGTTTGGAGTTTGTTTGGATTTCGGCTAAAGGTTTATGGCGCAACTGCTCGAGGGTGATGCATTAGCAGTACTTCGCGTAAATGCTCTTTTTCGAGATGTGTGTAAATTTCGGTTGTAATAATGGTTTCGTGACCAAGAAGTTCTTGGATTACTTTTAAATCGGCCCCTCTTTCAAAAAGGTGGGATGCGAATGAATGACGAAAGGTGTGAGGGCTTATCTTTTTGTTTAACCCAACTTTTCGGCTTAGATCCTTAATAATGGTAAACACCATAACTCTGGTAAGCTGATTTCCCCGCCGGTTTAGGAAGAGTATATTCTCCGATTTTGGGTTTATGTTTAGCCTACTTCGGTCTACAAGGTACTTTTCTATGTATCCTATTGCTTTTTGGTTGATGGGGACAAGGCGTTCTTTGTCTCCTTTTCCTATTATTCTGATGTACTCTTCCTTAAAGAATAAGTCGCTAAGGCGAAGGTTGATGGCTTCCGATACGCGTAGGCCACAGCTGTATAGCGTTTCGAGTATCGCCCTATTTCGTGATCCTTCAAGCTTGCTAAGGTCTATGGCGTTAATAAGGAGATCTATTTCTTCGACTGAAAGAACATGGGGGAGTTTTCTGTCTAATTTTGGACCTTGAATAAGCTCGGTTGGATCTTCTTCAATTTCATCTTCTAGCATAAGAAACTTGTAGAAGCCTTTAATGCTGCTCAAAACTCTTGCCTGAGAGCGAGCGTTTAGACCATCGTCGTATAGCGACGCTAAAAATTCTTCGAGGTGCTGTTGGCTGACTGCCGTTGGAGGTAGTTTTGGATAGTTCTTTTCCACGAAAGAACTCAGCTTGTTGAAGTCTCTTTCGTAGGCCATTAAAGAATTTTCAGAGAGCGACTTTTCCAACCGTAGGAAATTCAAATAGTCGGTTTTGTAATTGATCCATTCCATCTCCACACCATATTATTCAAAGTTGCGAATATAGCGATCTTGATCGGTTTTTTATAGTACTTGACTTGCTTAAGGTGTTTTTTTGGTTAATGCAAAAACAGGGTGTGCAACTAGGGTGAAAATCGTTCTGTTAAAATGAGTGAAGGCTGGCGTACAACGCTTTAGGGATACTTTTAAAAGACTACCTTTGTGCTAAATAGTAATACAAGCGAACTCAGTAAAACTGCATTATGATGCTAAAGAAAACGAAAATTGTAGCAACCATTTCAGACAGACGGTGTGATATTGAATTTATTCGTCAACTCTACGAAGCTGGAATGGATGTTGTTCGTTTAAATACTGCTCATCAAACTCCGGAAGATTCTACACGAGTAATTGAAAATGTTAGGGCTGTATCCGAAAAAATCGCCATCCTTGTTGACACCAAAGGGCCTGAGGTGCGCACATGCAAGATGAAGGATGAGGAGAATATCGTTGTAAAGCATGGAGATAAGCTTAAGTTTAAGGGGGATAGTAACGGATTATCATTTGGGGATACCGTATACGTTTCGTATAACGATTTTGTGAAGGACATTCCTGTTGGCTCATCCATCCTTGTTGATGATGGAGAACTGGCCTTCTTGGTAATCGATAAAAACGATGAATACCTTTTCTGCGAATCGCAGGATAATGGAACTTTAAAGGGAAAGAAGAGCGTTAATGTGCCAGGAGTACAGGTAAAATTGCCAGCTCTTAGCGATAAAGATATTGATTTTATACATTGGGCTATCGATAACGACATCGATTTTATTGCTCACTCTTTTGTTCGTAACAAGCACGATCTGATGGCTATTCAAAGAATTCTTGACGAGAAGAATAGCAACGTTAAGATCATATCAAAGATCGAGAATCAGGAAGGGGTTGAGAATATTGAAGAGATTCTTAACTATTCTTATGGGATTATGGTTGCTCGTGGCGATTTAGGGGTAGAACTTCCTGCTGAGCAGATTCCGGTGGTTCAGCGTAAGCTGATTCGTGCAGCAATGCAGATGCGCAAGCCGGTTATCATTGCAACGCAGATGCTCCACACTATGATTGATAATCCACGTCCAACGCGTGCAGAGGTGAGCGATATTGCCAATGCAATATATCAGCGTACAGATGCTATCATGCTTAGCGGTGAAACTGCATATGGAAAATATCCGATTGATGCAGTAAAAACAATGAGTCGTGTTGCTGTTGAGATTGAAAAGCACCTTAACCCAGAAGAAGAGATTAGCTACATTCGAGTAAATAATGAGATAACTGCGCAACTTGCACGTTCGGCGGTTAAGGCCTCATTGAGTTTGCCTATTAAAGCAGTGATTATAGATACAAATACAGGTCGTACAGGTAGATATATGGCCGCATTTAGGGGGAAGTTGCCCGTATTTGCAAAATGCTATAAAAAACGCGTTGTGCGCGAGCTTGCCCTTTCTTATGGTGTTTACTCAGAGTATTTCTCTCCTCGCGAAAGTCGAGACGAGTTTATTCGAGATGCAGTAAAGATCGTTAGCGATAAGGGAAAGTTTAATCCAGAAGATTTGATTATTGTTGTAGGCGGAAGCTTCGGAAAAAATAGTGGGGCTTCTTTTATGGAGATTTCGAACGTAAAGAATATGACAGGAGGAGAATAAGTCCTCATCTAACGTTAGCAGCATAAAACAAAAGAGGAAGGCTAATTGCCTTCCTCTTTTGTTTTATGGTTGATGGATTCTACTGCTTTCATGATCTCCTTTATGTCGTTTGGTTTTTCGACAATACGTTTTTCGGAATCGAGGATGAATATGGTAGGAGTTCCTGTGACGTTGTAGCTAGCTGTGATGGGGTCGTTATACGGATTTTGCACGTTCATATTAATCCATGGGTAGCCATTTTTTGCAACGTCAAGCTTCCATGCGGGGCGGTAAGCATCGAGGTTTACCGCAATTACTTCAAAACCGGACGCCCTGAGTTTGGCATAATTCTTTTTAATCTCTGGAAGAAGCTTTTGGCAGTGCGAACATTGCATGGACCAGAAAATCAGTACAACTCCTTGGCTTTTCATCTTCAGGAGTTCTGTTTTTGTAGAGTCGGTTTGAACCGTGAAGTTTGGGGCAATACGTCCAATTGCAGTGTTGGTAATTCTGTCGAACTCGGCATCTAGATTTGGAGGCGCATTTTGGGAGTAGCTTTTCTTGATATAGTCGATGAGGGCATCGTGCGACGATTGCGAAAATGTTTTTACCATTTCGCTTACAAAAAAGGTCTGTACCTCTTTAGATATGCTTGGCTGGTTCATCACCTCGTCAATGGCTCGTTTAAAGTAGCTATCCTGCTCTTGGCGCGATACTCCATCAACGTAAAACAGGTCGAAGTAATCCCAGAGTTTTTCGGCAATACCTGGCGTGTTGGTAATGTTGGGGTTTTCGAAAGGAAAGGTATTCCACCAGTTGGCTATCAGGTACTGTTGTTTTTGTTCGGGAGAAAGGTTCTCGGGGGCTTTGGTTGGTATTTCCGAAAGTATTATTTGCGAGGCCAAAAGGTTGCCTTGGGCGTTGATAAGGTATTGAATAACTTTATTGTAGTTGCTTTCGAGCGCCTTTTTTTCTTTTGCAAGAAGTCTGGTAAACTTATTCTTGACAGGATAGCTGCTAAGAAGTTCGTTAATTGCATTGCTCTTCTTGTTGTAGTTGCTTCTTTCGTGCAAAAATTTATAGTAAACCTTATTTTCTTCCGACTGTATAATCCTCACGCTGTCGGCCAGCCCTTCCAAGGTTGTTGATATTTCAACATTCTCGTGGTTGATGATGAATCGTGCAAACATGTCTTCGCTTAGTACGAAAGAGTATACACCAGGAACGAACTTTGTGGTGTTAAAGCTAAAAACACCTTTGCCGAGTAATATTGAATCGACAGGAACTAGTGTAGATCCTTGATTAAGGTATAGGTAGGCGGATATGGGTGCCTTTTCTTTTAGCCTAATGGTAAGGGTTGTTTTTTGCCCGAATACAGAAGTAAGTGCTAGAAAGAATGCTATTATAAGTGGTAGCTTTTTCATATTCGATTGTTTTGGAACAAGGAGGATAGATGCATCTATGGAAGCTGCTAAAAAGATATTACATTGAACTAGAGTCAAGATAGTAGCTGCATACTGGGGTTAATCCACACTCTTTGCAGTTTGGCTTGCGAGCAAAGCAGGTGTACCTGCCATGGAGTATTAGCCAATGATGCGCGTTAGGGATCTGCTCTTCCTTAAAATGTTTTACAAGTTCTCTTTCTGTATCAAGAGGATTCTTTGCATTTGGGGTTAGCCCTAATCGTTTACTAACCCTGAATACATGCGTATCTACAGCCATTGCAGGTTTGTTGAATATTACTGATGCTATGACATTTGCAGTTTTTCGTCCAACTCCAGGAAGCATTTGCAGCTCGTCAACATCCGAGGGAATTTCTCCGTTGAAACTCTTTAGCAACATTTGAGCCATACCATGTAGATGCTTTGACTTGTTGTTTGGATATGATATTGATCGAATAAGGTCAAATATTTCTTCAATGCTGCCCTCTGCAAGGGTGTCAACCGTTGGAAATCTTTTAAAAAAGTTGGGTGTAACCATGTTTACCCGCTTGTCAGTACATTGTGCCGATAGAACTACGGCAACTAGTAGCTCATAAGGGGTTGTGTATTTCAGCTCTGTTTTTGGGTCTGGCATCTTCTCGCTGAAATACTTAACAATGAACTCGTATTTTTGCTTTTTAGTCATAATCTAGGCTTAATTTGTCAAAAATACGCATTTTTGATTAACAGGTTGGCTTTAAATTTGTGAGATTGTTAATGTGTTGATTTTTATTGCTAACTGCATTTTGGATGAACCAATAGTTGGAGCGTGATTAAATCTCTAACTTATGGTGTTTTACAGATTACAAAGTGGTAGTAAAAGGTAGATTTTGTTAAAAAACATCCTGTAAGTTATTGAGGTTTATTTCTTTATTGTAAAATAGGTTGTAAGCGACTTGTTCAAAAGAAATAAATTACACTTCTTTGCAGGGACAAATTTTTAGAGATTATGGAATTAGCTTTGAATGGAATTCAGCTTTTCATTGCTTACATCATTGGTTCGATTCCTAGCGCTGTTTGGATTGGTAGGAGATTTTATGGGGTAGATGTAAGGGAGCATGGCAGTAAAAATGCAGGTGCAACTAATACGCTTAGGGTTTTAGGTCCAAAAGCTGCGCTACCCGTTTTTACTTTAGACTTTGTGAAGGGATTTGTTGCTGTTATGCTAGTTCATTTCTCTGATTATACTCCAGGAACGAGCCAGTTCGTAAATTTTCAGCTGCTGCTGGGTGCTCTTGCTGTGATTGGGCATATAGCTCCAATTTTTGCAGGATTTCGAGGAGGGAAAGGTGTGGCGACTTTAGCGGGGATTGGGGTTGCTTTAAGCCCAGTTAGCGCATTGCTCTGCATTTTAGTGTTTGCTGTAGTTTTTGTTGCTACACGGTACGTCTCGGTAGGCTCTATGATAGCAGGCGTTTGTTACCCTGCTTTTATTAGCCTATTACAGCCCAATGCACCAATGCCACTGGTTATTTTTGGTAACGTTGTGGCTGTATTGCTCATCTTTACTCACCGTAAGAATATCAAACGCTTGTTTAAAGGGGAGGAGAATAGGATAAGTTTTAAGAAAAAGAAATCGTAGAATTTTTAGAAAGAGATAAGGGGCTGCCAATTAAAAGGTGGCCTTTTTTGTTTTTCGGAAGTTTCTAAACTAAAAACCTTACCAAATGAACCCCTGTATTAGTTCAAATGGCAAGGTTTTTTGACTAATGTAACAATTGAATGCGATTATGAACGGGACAAAAGTATGAGTATGAAAGCAGGTAAAATCTTAAAAAAATAGCAATTAAGAAAAAGATGGTTAATGCAAAGTGTTAAAAGAGAAAGTGTTAAAGACAAAAGAAGTATGTGTTCTTGTTTTAGTTTTCATATTTTTTTCTATGCTGCAAATTGGCCTTTTTATTTCATCTTTGTATAAACTAATGGGGTTATGAAAATTGTTGTAGACGATAAAATCCCTTATCTAGAAGGTGTTCTAGAGCAATACTTTGATGAGGTTGTTTATTCTACAGGTAGCCATTTTACCCGTGAACTGGTAAAGGATGCTGATGCTTTGCTGGTACGGACACGTACAAAATGTGATGCGAAACTTTTAGACGGCAGCAATGTAAGAATGATTGCTACCGCAACAATAGGGCACGATCATATAGATAAGGGATACTGCAAAAAAAATGGTATTAGCTGGGTAAATGCGCCAGGGTGTAACGCTTATGGTGTGGTGCAGTATGTTTTAAGTGCGCTTGCTCATATTTCTAATGTAGGGAACGGAAGTTTAGAGGGTAAAACGTTGGGAATTGTAGGCGTTGGTGAAGTTGGACGGAGAATAGCTGCTGTTGCCTCCCATTTGGGGCTAAAGGTTCTTTTAAACGATCCTCCTCGTGCCAGAGCTGAAAATTCGACCGATTTTGTAGATTTGGGCACTCTTTTGCAGCAATCAGATATAGTTACTCTGCACGTTCCCCTTATTCGTGAAGGTGTTGATAGAACATTCCATCTGGCCGATAAGCATTTTTTTGCTAAGTTCGGCAAGCCAATGGTGTTCATCAATGCATCAAGGGGTGAGGTTGTGGATGGTGGTGCTTTAAAATTGGCTATTGCCAACCAACGGGTATCCTACTCGGTGCTTGATGTTTGGGAGAATGAGCCTTGTATTGATGCTGATCTGCTTCGAATGGTGAGCGTTGCTACACCGCATATAGCAGGTTACTCTCTTGAAGGAAAGTCTAATGGAACGGCTATGGCTGTTAATGAGATCCTTCGCTTTTTTGGATTTGAAACAGATACGAAATGGTTGCCACAGCAGCTGCCTATGCTTGAAAATAGGATTGTGTTTAACGGCGAAAATGGGATAGAGCAGGGAATTAAAGATTGTATTCTTAGCTCCTACAATATAGTTACAGATGATGCAGCCCTTCGTAAAAGCCCTGATCTTTTTGAACATTTGAGAGGAAATTATAGGGTTCGCAGGGAGTTGTCTTACTACGAAATTAGTAATGTTAACGACGAGCAGGTGGCTGCTCGTCTAAAAGGTCTAACCTTCAAGGTTAATTATAATGGATAGCTTATTGCGCGTAGCAGAAAAGTTTTTAGGGGCTAAACCCGAAATTAAGCCACTGGTTGGGGCTGGGTCCAACCGGAAGTATTACCGAATATTTCATGATAATAGCACCTATATTGGAGTCGTTGGAGAAAGCATAGCCGAGAACGAGGCGTTTATTTACCTTGCCGAGCATCTTTTGGGAAAGGGGAAGCGCGTCCCCAAGGTCCTTGCCGTATCGGATGATAGGTTGGCCTACATTCAGACTGATTTGGGGGATATCTCTCTTTACGATTTGCTGATGGACGGAAGTTCTTCGACCGACGAGCTAATGACAAAGGTCGTAGAAGATCTTGTGAAAATAGAGATTGAAGGCGTTAAGGGTATTGATCCAAGCCGATTTTACTCTATTCAGCAAATGGATAAGCGCTCTATACTTTGGGATTTGAACTACTTTAAGTATAGCTTTCTGAAGTGCACTAGCGTTCAGTTCGATGAGCTACTGCTCGAGGATTCGTTCGAGAATATGGCCAACTACCTATGCTCGCTGGATAGCAACTTTTTGCTGTATCGCGATTTCCAATCGCGCAACATGATGGTAAATAACGACAATCCCTACTATATCGATTTTCAGGGAGCCCGTCTTGGTCCGCTAGGCTACGATATCGTTTCGTTTCTTTACCAGGCCAAGGCCAACTTTAGCGATGATGTGCGGAAGAAGTACCTAAACCACTACTACGAAACGCTTCGCAGCTATGGTGTAGATACCGCTCAGGTAGAGGCGAGCATTAATACCTTTATTCTATTCCGAACGCTTCAGGTGCTCGGAACGTATGGCTTTAGGGGATTCTTCGAGAAGAAGGTTCACTTTCTGCAGAGCATTGCCCCTGCGCTTCGAAATCTTCGTGCGGTAATCAGCAAGGAGTATCCGTTTGAGGGTGGCTACCTTATGGAGGTGTGTAAAAGGCTTGCCGATCAGGCATGCAAGTACGAGGTGGAGCTTCCTGCCGATAGGCTAACCATTTCGGTTACCAGCTTCTCCTATAGGAAGGGTATCCCCGATGACTTCTCGGGCAACGGTGGCGGTTTCGTATTCGACTGCCGTGCCATTTATAATCCGGGAAGGGAAGAGGCGCTCCGCCAGCTGACAGGAATGGACGCGCTTGTTATCGAGCATTTGGATGCAAACGATGAGATGCAGGAGTTTCTAGGCGATTCGTTAAACCTGGTTGACAAGGCTGTGGCAAAGTACATCAGCCGGAGCTTTAACCACCTGCTGGTAAGCTTTGGCTGCACGGGTGGGCAGCACCGATCGGTGTATTCGGCCGAGCGCTGTGCCCGCTACATCAAGGAGAAGTTCCCCAGTGTGCGGGTGGTGCTTACCCATCGCGAGCAGAACATTCGCCGATTTCTAGACTAGCAACTTTTAAACGTGTAACCGCTGATGAAAGCAATGATATTCTGTGCCGGTTTGGGAACTCGCCTCAAACCGTTGACCGACGATAAGCCAAAAGCGTTGGTCCCTCTTGCCGGTAAACCGCTCATAGAGCATGTGGTGGAGCGCCTAAAATCGTACGGCTTTACCGATATCATCATTAACGTACACCACTTTGCCGACAAGGTGGAGGAGTTCATTGTCAAGAAGGACTATTTCGGGGTAAACATCACCGTATCGGACGAGCGAAACCTGCTGCTCGATACGGGTGGCGGGCTAAAAAAGGCCGCCCATTTCTTTGGCGATGGGAAGCCTTTTCTAATCCACAACGTCGACATCATCAGCGATATCAACCTTGCCGACCTGTATCGAAGAAACGCGGAAAGCGGCGCGTTGGCCTCGTTGGCGGTGAGCAATCGGCTATCGTCCCGATACTTTCTATTCGACAATACGATGCAGCTGGTTGGCTGGAAGAACCTAAAGACCAACGAGCAAAAGATTGCCCGCGTTGGCGATACCTACCTGCCATTTGCCTTTAACGGCATCCATGTGGTGAATCCCGCAATTTTCGACCTGATGGATGGCTTCGAGGGTAAGTTCTCCATTGTCGACCTGTACCTCCATCTGGCCAAGAGCCACTTTATAGAGGGCATCGACGTCTCCAAAAACCGCATTATCGACGTTGGTAAGCCCGCGGCGCTCCTCGATGCCGAGAAGCTTATCGGGTAGCGAACCTTTTAGGGTAACGGGGCGGCGGGCGGATGATTTTCAGCCGATAACCATTGAAATTTAGTCGATGACCCTGCAATTTGCATCGGTAGCTGAGCAAATTCCACCATCAAATGAGCAAATTCCTCACTTAGCTGTGCAATTCCCTCCTTTATCTGTGCAAATTGCTCCTGAAGCTGAGCAATTTCATCAGATGGTTGAGCAATTTGCTCGTGCAGGTGAGCAAATTGCACCAATGACCACTGAAATTGTACCGACGCCGATGTAGTTTTGGTCGATGCCCATTGAAACTGTATCGGTGTCGATGTAAATTCAGCCGATGCCGGTACAAAAAGTATCGGCAACCCTTCAAATTGCATCGATGGCAATGTAATTTTGATCGATGCCGATACAATTTCAGCCGATGCCCCTGTAAGAAATAGCAACGCCGATATCAGTTCTCCCGATATCGGCGTTTTGTATGGGTAAGCGCCTGCTCTATTCGAAGATCACCCCCGAACCTACGAGCTCCTCGTTGTCGTACCATGCCGCAAATTGTCCGGCGGTGATGCCGCGTTGCGGGGTGTCGAAGATGATGTATAGGCCCTCTTGTGTACGGTATAGCGTTGCGTCCTGCAGCGGCTGGCGGTAGCGGATGCGCACCTTGTAGCGGCGCTCTTCGCCAACGCTCATGGCCAAGTCGGGACGAATGGCGTGAATTTCGGCTTCTTTTATGAAAAGTCCCTTACGGTTAAGCCCTGGATGTTCGTGCCCCTGTCCAACGTAGAGCGTGTTGTTCTCAACGTCGATGGCAATAACGAACAGCGGTAGCGCCTTGCCGCCTACGTTTATCCCCTTTCGCTGACCAATGGTAAAGAAGTGGGCGCCGTTGTGCGTTCCTACCTTTTTCCCATTGTTTGGATGGTAGAAGTAGGGGCGAGCCATCTCCTGAAGCGTTGTTCGTTGGGGGAGCTTGTCGTAAAATGCAGGATCGATTTCGACGGTGATACCGGGCTTTGCGGCTAGCTTTTGCTGAAGGAATACGGGAAGATCGATTTTCCCCACAAAGCACAGCCCTTGTGAGTCCTTCTTTTCGGCGGTAGGAAGATCCTGCTCCGCTGCAATTCTGCGGACTTCTGGCTTTAGCAGGTGCCCGATTGGAAAGAGCGCCTTGGAGAGCTGCTCCTGCGAGAGCTGGCAAAGGAAGTAGCTCTGGTCCTTGTTAGGGTCCGATCCGGCAAGCAGCCGATAGGTTGGTTTTCCATCAACGTCAATGGTATCCTTACGGCAGTAGTGCCCAGTTGCTAGGTAGTCAGCCCCTTGATCGAGTGCTGCCTTTAGGAATGCTTCAAACTTAATCTCGCTGTTGCAGAGTACATCGGGGTTGGGTGTTCGCCCGCGCTCGTACTCCGAGAACATGTAGCTAACCACCCTATCGGTGTAGGTGTCGCTAAGGTCGATAAAGATAAATGGGATATCGAGCTTCTTGGCTACCATCTCGGCAATCATCAGGTCGTCGTTCCAAGGGCAATCGCCTTCGAGCGTACCCGTGGTGTCGTGCCAGTTTTGCATGTACATGCCGATAACCTCGTACCCCTGCTCCTTAAGCAGGTAGGCGGCAACGCTCGAATCGACACCGCCCGATAGTCCAACTACAACTTTTCCTTTACTCATCAATGTATGCTAAACGCGCGCAAAGGTAGCTATTCCTTTTTAATCGCCGTATTTCTAGAAAATAGCGTATAGTACGTTTATTGCGATTACCAGACCGATGAAGAGGATGGATGCTAAAGCTAGGATTCCGGTGTACTGGAATAGCTGGCGTAGCCTTTTGACCCCTGTGGTTGCCAAGTCGTCATCGTTTTTTAGTATTGCCTTCTGGGTGTTGGTGGCAAAGTTGTAGAGCAGAATTCCTGGAATGAGTACCGTAAGGGTGTACACAACAATGTATATTAAAGCGATAAAGAAGCCCCCAAACGGAACCATTGCGGCAAATAGGGAGGTTATGATGCCGCTGAAGATCACAAGGAGTATTACAATAAAGTACATGCAAACGGTGATGATCGATAGCAGCTTTGCCCACTTGGCGGCCAGCCAGAGCTCCCTTAGCGTTCTTCCGCTAAGCTCCATGGTTTCGATGTTCTTTTCTTCCATATGAGAATGTTGTGGTTTGTGGTTTGAAACTATAAAGAAGGTCACAATATATACCTTCTTTTTTGATGCTACAACCCTTGTGAGCCTTGATGGTTTGCCGTTTTACCGCTTAATCTTAACGATGGTTTTTAGGAATGAATCGTAGGTATTCCAGTAGAGTGTTGGGGAATCTACTGCTTCGGCATGGTTTACTTTTGGAACGAGTAGCAGCATCTTGGGAGCGTGAACAGCCTTGTATAATTCCTCGCTCATTTGGGTAGGAACGTAGCTGTCGGCTTTGCTATGCACAAAGAGAACGGGAACGCTAATGTAACGAGCAGCCTTTACTGGTGATACATTGTAGATGTTGAAGCCGTTGAAAGGATGATCCAGTATTTTTAGCGACGTGCTTAGTGCAACGTTGGGGAGGTAGTAGTGCTGGTTTATTTTGTAGGCAAGCTGCTTTGCCAAATCGGAGTAGGAGCATTCGAATACGTAGAAGGCCACCTTTCTATAGGTCTCCTTCTCGGGATTAATCTCTCCTGCATGAAGAATGGCCGTTGCAGCCCCTGTTGATACGCCTTCAACGCCAATGATACCGTTAGGGAATATGGTGGCAACGGTATCGATCCATTGATCAAGATCGTGCTTTTCTAGAAAACCGTAGGAGGGAACCGTACCTTCGCTTTTGCCGTGTGCGCGTTGGTCGAAGGTGAGCACGTTAAAGCCACGCGCGAGCAGCGAGTCAATTTTACCCCCTTTTAGAACATCCCAACGCGAGCCTGTAATCATATGGCTATAGATGATGGTTTTTGCTGATGGGGTTGGGTTGTATATTAGGGTTCCGGATAGCAGGCAGCCATCTTCCTTTGATGGAATTGTTAGTTCAATCCTTTTGAGTTTGCTGAATCGAGCCACATTAAAGCATTTGGTGCTAGCCAAATCCTCGTAGCTGCTACCCGACTTTGGGGGTTGGTAGCTTATAATGGCATTTTTCATTACTATTAGGCCTACGCCAAACCATATAGCAGCAATTGTTGCTGTTATAATGAGCGCGATGATGATAGTTTTTCGAAGCCTCATTGATGGGGACTTTTGTAGATAGTAACAACTTTTTCAGCTAAAAGGTTTTAAATGTAGATGTAAATATTATGGGTATTAGGCGTAAGTGCAGCATTAAAAAAGCAATGAGGTGCATCGCTGCGCCTCATTGCCTTAAAGTAAACATCCGTATTTGCGTAACTGAGAAAGAATTTGGGATTAAATGGATGTTAAGGTGTTACGTTCAGCTTTAGCGTATCTGCATTAATGGCGGTGAAAATTCCAAAGCCATTTGTGATGTTTCCCGGAGGGGTTGTAATGTTTTGCGAGCTGTTTCCGGTATCCTGATACAGATCGACATACTCTTGGTTTATTGCAAAAAGAATTACGTTGTGCATCCCGTAGTAGTAGAACGATTGCCCCATAAAGCTATGCGAGCTTCCTTGTGTTGGCGAGATTCGGAATACAGGTAGCGCCTCATATTCTGTTGTATCGTTTATTGGCGTTGCATTTGGCGTTATTGACTCTACTACAATTAGGAAATAGCTACTGTTGGTATTAGTCCAAGAGTATTCGGCACGCGACATAGATGGGGGGCCAGATGTTGTGGAGCCGAAAGGTTGAACCGAAATTGAAGATGTTCCTTGAAAACCGGAAGGCTTAGCAGGTACTGTTGTAGTTCCCGATAGTTCCTTGCCGTTGTAGGTAAACTTTAAGGTGTAGGTTTCGCCAACCTGTGGTAGCAGCTTATCCGATTGGTATATGCCATTGCTGGTGTAAAGCAATGGGTAGGCGTTGTTCTTTGAGTCGTATATAACCACATCGAGGTTCTCGATAGGATGGGTGATGGTATCGGTAGCACCATACAGCAGCTGTTTGGTGATGCTTATCGAAACGGGCTTACCGGCAAATAGGTAACCTTTAACAACTGCCTTGTTGGGATCCGATAGCTGCACGTCCATCTTTTGGCACGATGCCATCGAAAGCGCAGCTATGGCAAGGGCGCCTACTAGTAAGGTGTAAAGGATGCCCGAGAACAACTTTGTATTGCTTATAGATATCTTCATCGTTTTAGAATTTAATGGTAAAGTTGATGTTAGGCGTAATGCCGAGGTAGTTGACGTTGGTTTCTACAATGGTATTATCAACAATTTCGAACTGTTTATACCATACATTGCTGCGGTTGTACGCGTTGAAAACGGAGAAACCAAGTGTTGCAGGGATTCGTCCCCCGAGCTTCATGTTTAGCGTTGCCGAAAGGTCTAAGCGATGGTAGTCGGGAAGGCGCTGCCCGTTTTTTGTTGATACCGTTACAAACGACTTCTTGGTACCGTCGAGTAGGGTAACGGTGTAGCCGCCTTGGGGTGCCGTGTAGGGTTTTCCCGTTGCGTATATCCATGTTCCCGAGAAGTCCCAGTTGCGCCAGTGGTAGGTTGCTACAGCCTTAAACTCGTGGGTAACATCGTTAGATGCGTAGTAGTCGTAATTGCCGTAGCCATCGATGTGATTTACCACACGCCCTAGGGTATAGCCAATCCATCCGGTTAAATCGCCCTGTTTCTTTTGCACAAGAACATCGATACCGTGAACACGCCCCCATCCTGTAAGGAACTGATCTTCGTAGGTTACGGTTCCCTGATCGCCTCCGTGACCGGGATTAAAGCTGCCGTTTGCTAAAGACTTAGAGAAGCGCAGGGAGTATTCCGTTAAGTTGGTTATTCGCTTATAGTACCCTTCTACATCAATAAGGTAGGTGTTGTTCTCCCACGATACGCCACCGATTATTTGGTCGGAATAGGTTACCGGAAGATTCTTTCCGTCGCTTAGCGTCCAGAAGTCCTTATTTCCGGCCATGATATCCTCGCGAACAACTCGCTTGGCAAACTGGTAGTAGCGTCCTATCGATCCTTTAATCTTCCAAGTATCGGTTAGCTGATACGAGGAGGTAAGACGAGGTTCGAAGTACATTTTCCCGGTTACGCTGTAGTAGTTGGAGCGTAGTCCTGGAGTTATCTTAAGCATATTATCGTATAGCGAGATCTTATCCTGAAGGTATCCTGAAAGTAGGAGCCCCTCATTTCTGCGATCTATAAGCTTTACGGTGTCGCTTTGGGCGTAGCTGTAGGTAATCTTGTTGTATGTAGCGTTAATGCCATATTCGAGCACGTTATTGGCGTTTAATTTTTGTTCGATGTCGGCCTTTGCAGAGTAGTCGTCGAGGTGGTTGTACTCCATTACACCTCGCTTAATGCTGTGCGATGTGCCCGATGAGTCTTCGTACGATCCTGAGGAGGTACGATCGCGGTTGCTATAGTAGTTGGAGTAGCCAATAAGGAAGTTGCCGTAAAATTTCTCGTTCCACTTACGCGACCACTTGAGCGATACTCCGTGATTTCCCCAGTTAGAGTTGTCGTTGTTGCTCATGCTGAAGTTGCTGATGCGGGGAACTTCGCCACCGCCGCCCATACCTCCAGGACCACCTCCCTTGAAGCCTGACGAGATATCGTTGGTGAGATCGTCGTTGCCGGAGTAGTAGCTTAACCAAATAATGTCCTTATCGGTGGGGCGGTAGGTTAGCTTGGTGTTGAAATCGTAGAAGTACGATTTGAGGTCGTTCTTCCCAAATGGATTTCTTCCTTCGGGCATACTTGGCCCTGACGTGCTGCTTGTATTGGAATACTTGTTAAAGATCTTGTCGTAAAGCGGGCTTTGCCAGCTACGGCGACCTGCGGCAATAATGGTAAACTTTTCGCCAAGCGGAGCCTCCAGAAAACCGTTGGCCGACATTAGGCTGATGTCGGCAAATCCTCCCCAATTGGTTTTATTGCCTTCCTTTCCGGTGATTTCGACAACGCTGGATATGCGTCCTCCGTATTTAGCATCGAATCCACCCTTATAAAGCTGGATGTCCTTTATGGCGTTGCTGTTGAACGAGCTGAAAAAGCCGAAGAGGTGCTCTACGTTGTACACCGTGAATCCATCGTATACTACCAACGACTGATCTGGCGTTCCTCCTCGAACGTATAACCCCGACGAGTTCTCGTTGGCTGCGCTGATGCCCGGCATCAGCTGAAAGGAGCGAAAGATATCCTTTTCGCCCAAACTGGGCAGCGATACTAGCTTAATGGGCGACATCTTTATCATGCCCACTTTGCTGTTGGTTTGCAGTACCTCCTGCTTTTCTCCATTAATAACAACCTCTTTTATGGCTACGCTTTCGCTTTCGAGCTTTACCAGCAGGTTGCTTTGTGGGGTTTGTGGCGTTAGGTAAACCGTTTTTGGCTTGTAGCCAATAGCGCTTAGCACCAGCGAAACCGTATCGCTCGGAACTCGTGGCAAGGTAAAGTAGCCATCGGCATTGGAGTTAGTTCCGATGCTGGTTCCCTTTATCGAGATATTTACAAAGGGTAGAGGTTCTACCGAGGCGTTATCGATTATTCGACCAGTAAGCGCGAATCGGTAGCGGGTAGGCTTTCCTTTGTAGTGCGATTCTTCTTCAATTTTCACTTCGTTGGTTACTACCCATCGGTCTACAATTACCACTTTACCTCCATCGCTGATGTAGTACTTTAGCTTATTATTCTTGCATACCACTACATCGAGGAATTCCTTTAGCGGTTGGCTAATGGGGTGGTGGTCGATATGGATGGCGTTAAGCCGTTGCCTGTCGAACTCAAATTGGACCTTCGATTGCTTCGAAATATTGTCGAGGACGTTATCGAGCGTCCCCAAATACCAGTCCGACAGCTTGTAGTCGAGCGATTTTTGCCCGCTTACGCTACCTGCAAGTGATAGCAGAAGTAGCAGAAGCAGCATTCCCTTGTTTACCATAGCTACTGCGTGTGATTTAAAGTAAGAACTAGTAATGAATCGTGTTTAAGCTAATGTTTATTGCCACCTGTAGGGTGAAAGGGAAATATTGGGAGGTGAAGAAGAAATTTTTAGCCGGAAGCTGATATCAACCCGAGAATAGAAGCGTTTTATTTGGATGGGTATAAGTATCTATAAGCAAAAACCGCAGCTAGGAATCCCTAACTGCGGTTTTATGCTATTAAATTCTATAATGTCTGCTGACTACTCTGCAAGGATTGTGATTTCGGCACCCGTTGCATAGTCCTGTCCTCTTTGCTCGCTGAGGGCCGTGAAGCGGATGTAGCGAGCCTTTACGGGCTTGTCGAACATCACCTTCTTTTCTTCCTTGCTTCTTGCAAAGGTGGCCTTCACAATTGGCTCTCCCCAATTCTTACCATCAAGACTTACATGAATGGTGTAATCCTTTACATCTCCATTGTTGCCATCCTGACGTGGCAGCCATGTAAAGCCTTTTATGGTTTTAACCTCGCCGGCATCCATATCAACCCAGTGAGGGTGCTTGGCAACGGTTACCGAGTACATGGTGTGCCATATGGTGTTTGGGTCGCCATCGGTAAGGTTAGCGGCTTCGCCTTCGCCGGCCTCTTCGCTGCTGGTAAAGATTACCGAGGTTTGGATGCTCTCGATCTTAGGGAAGGCTGCCGAAAATTTCATCTGAGGATTCTCCTTGTACCATGCGGTAACCGAGCCTCCGTTGCGCATAGGAATTGCATCGGTGTAGACTTTTGCCTTATCCTTTCCTATGGTGTAGCAGATTACGGCATCCTTTTTTGTCGAATTGATTTTTACCTCTCCGATACGATTTCGGGTGATGGTAATAGGTACTTCTCCGGCAGCCTTTACGCTAGCTGCTCTAACAAGATCCTTACCTGCCGCAGGGCGAATGATGAAGCCCATTGAGTTTTGTCCGGCTTTAATGCGGTCGTGCTCTAGTGGACCTCCCTGTCCGCAGCTGTTGCCGCCCAAGCCTGTTACTCCAAGGTCGAGGTTAAGGTAGGTATCTCCAGCTTTAGGAAGCAGATACGAGTGTGCGGCAAGCGTCATATCGAGGGCAGAGTACTGAAGCGCCGATACCGAAAGGCGGTCGCTTGCCACAAATAGGGCGCCGTTTCCTTCTTTGTCGGTTAAGGCGCACCAGCGTACATCCTCGTGGTTACCCACGTTCTGAGGCTTTGCAATGCTAAAGTACTCGTCCTTAACGGTGCTCTTGTGCAGCTCTACAAACTGGCTCGACTTGCGGTCGTTGTAGTTGTCGATAGGGCCACGTCCGTAGTAGGTAAAGTCGGCAAACCTTTGAGGCACCTTTATCATATATCCCAAGCGAGGCAGAACCATCGTCTCCTGATTGGAGCTGATGCTGGCCTGTAGCTCTATCGAACCATCGGGATAGATGGTGAAAATTTGGTTTGTGGTGAACTTGAAGTCGTTCTCGCCAAACCTCTTGTCGGTTAGCTCCACTAGCGAATTACGGGTTGCCGTTGTACCACCTTCTAGGCGGGCCGCATTTGGGGCTTGCGATTCTACGGTGAAGGCTACAACCACTGTACCATCAGCCTTCCTCATGAAGTTGCTGCTAGTAGCCTTGTGCTTGAGGTTGTGAAGGCCATTCTCGAACCATCTTGGCATAAACCAGTTGTCATTATTTACGTAGGCGCGGAATGCATCTAGCTTAGGACCATTGCCGGGCTCGATGATGGTTTCGTTGCCGTAGGTAAGGCTGTGGATGGTTCCGGTGTTGGTGTCGAACTCGGCTACAAAGCCTTTGCCCTTCACGGTTTTGATGCTGGTTGCCGATTCTACAATTTCAACCTTGTCGGTTGAGGTTGCTTTGGCATCGTCGGCTACGGATGGAAGGTTGGTTGCCTTCTTAACAGGAAACTGCTCATCGGCCTGAACGTATCCCTTCCTATTCCAAGGCATATCGTTCTTTAGCTCGAACTGGAACTTTACAAAGTACTCCGATGTGGCATTCAGCTTATCGAGCTGGTAAGGTATGGCGATCTTTTTCTTGGTACGTGGAGCAACTGCGCCCATATCAACATATCCTGCCTGAACTTCCTTGCCGTTTTCGTAGAGCGACCAGCGAAGCGAGTAGTCCGAAAGATCTTTAAAGTAGTACTTGTTGAACACCTCGAAGGCGCCATCCCTAATGCTTAGGCTATCAACAGCAATATGCTGGTATACCTTCTTCACCTCGTAGTAGTGGGGCTTAGGAGCGAGGTTGGCATCAACAACGCCCTTAAAGATAAACTGTCCGTCGTTTGGCATATCGCCGAAGTCACCTCCGTAGGTAAGGAAGCGGTCGCCGGTTTTCTTGTCGTAGTACCATAGGCTTTGGTCTATCCATTCCCAGATGGCGGCGCCACAGAAGAAGTTGGTCGATTCTATCGCCTTCCAGTAGTCTACAAGGTTGCCGCAGGCGTTACCCATTGCGTGGGCGTACTCCGATATATGGAAAGGATATTTGATGTTATACTTGCCCTTTACGGCACCCTGCATCCAGCCGATGGATGGATACTGGTTGGAGCCCATGTCTACAATGTCGTTGTTGCGCTCGTACTGAACCGGGCGCGATGCGTCGAACGCCTTCAGCTCGTTGTAGGCCACCACAAAGTTGTTGCCAGGGCCAGCTTCGTTGCCCAACGACCATATTACGATAGATGGATTGTTGATGTTGCTATGTGCCATCTCCATTACGCGGGCCACGTGTGCCGCCTTCCACTCCACAGGGTGCGAAAGCGAGGCTTCGCCGTAGTAGTACTCGTGCGATTCGATGTTGGCCTCATCTTCTAGGTAAATACCGTACTTGTTGCAGAGGTAGTACCAGTAAGGATCGTCGGTATAGTGCGAGTTGCGGACGTGGTTGATGTTGGCGCGCTTCATTACCATAATCTCCTGCTCCATTCTCTCGCGGCTGATGGCATGGCCCGTCTCCGGGCTCATCTCGTGGCGGTTCACGCCCTTCAGCTTCACGGTCTTGCCGTTCACGTAGTAGTAGCGTCCGGCCAATCCGAATTCATCATCAGATGCTTTAGTATCCTTGATTTCCACCTTACGGAATCCAACAATGGTCGATACGGTTTCGATGGTCCTATTCTTGGCATCCTTAAGCTCGGCTACGAGGGTGTAGCGGAAGGGCAGCTCGGCCGACCACTTGTTGGGCGATTGTACCCTAATTACTGCTGGCTGGGCCTCTACCTGCTGGCCTGCATCAACCAAATCAACCGTAGCGGTGGCGGTAGCGCCGTTTACGAGGCTGTTCTCGTCGGAGTAGAGCTTGTTTGCGTAAAGGGTGTACACCATCTTGTAGCCTTTAACCTTGCCTTTACCCAGGTTGCGGATGTCGGCGTTGATGGTGAGCGAACCGTTGGTGTATGTTTGGTCCAAATCGGGGTTTACCCTAAGGTCGCGAACCTGCACTTTAGGGGTAGAGTATAGCGATACGGTGCGGAAAATGCCCGGAAGGCGGTACATATCCTGTGCCTCGAGGAACGAGCCGTCGGAGTTGCGGTAGACCTCGGCTGCAACCACGTTTTTCCCCTTTTTTAGGTACTTGGTGATGTTGAAGGCAGCGGCGTTGCGCGAGTTTTTGGAGAATCCTACGTACTGGCCGTTGATCCAAAGGTAGAAGAACGAGTCTACGCCATCGAAGTTGATGAACACCTCGCGGCCATCCCAGTCCTGCGGAATCTCGAAGTCGCGGCGGTACGAGCCTACCTCGTTACGGTACTCGTAGGTTGTCCAGCTGGTAGGTGGGGTGCGCATAACGCCTCCGCGCCAGTCGCCAACTTTTACGCTGTGCTGGAAGATCACCTTTTGGTTTACGTAGATGGGCACACCGTACTTCAGGCTGCCATCCTTTTGGATGCCCACCACATTCCAGTTGGATGGAACGGTGATGTTATCCCACGACGAGACATCGAAGGTTGGCTCGTAGAAGCCCTTTGGTCGTAGCTCTGGCGATTTTACCCAGCTGAACTTCCATTGTCCGTTCAGCGATTGCCAGTAGGCGGAGTTCTCGGGCAGCACTTTGCGGGCGCTTTCGACATCGGCAAAGGGGAAGAACCATGCGCGAGGCTGCTCCTTGTTTAGGGCCAGCTGTTCCGGCGATTCCCACTCGTTACCTACCGGTGTTTTCATATCGGCATACTTAAAACCCTCCAGTACCGGCTTTACGGCGAAGCCTTGCGTGACAAGGCTAAAGAGGGTAAGTGCTAGGGTTAACTTTTTCATCGTCCGTGATTTGAGGTTAACTGCTTGATGTATTAAGAGTTTTTCTTAGGATCGAATGAAGCATCTTTTGGAATACTTTTCGCCTTCTTACAAATGTATCATCTTGCCGAAGTTATCGTAGTGAAATAGAAGAAGTATCGTTATTTTATGGTTATTCGGCTTGTTTCTGTGCAATATGTTGCATTCGGATAAGGGTATTCCGTACCGTAATCCGATCAACGTTTAAGGCGAAAGACGTAGGATTACATGCAATAGACTATGCGTTAGGCGCGAACCATTAGAGAATGGCTCCCATAAAAGGATAGCACGCACTGTCCACCCCCTGCCCCCGCTGGCAATGTCGTTAAGTTAAGGAATAATCTTTCCTCGGAGTGTCATCCCGTGCTTGTCACGGGATCTCCACATAAAAGGTAAAAGAACTTTTTAGGAGGAGATCCCGGCCCATAGCCGTCAAGCCAAGGCTGAATTTAAAGGGACAAACGCCCAATAGCAGTACGTTATCCCCTCCATGGGAGGGGGCAGGGGGTGGGTAATAACGTCTTAACCCACCCCTACCCCTCCAAAGGAGGGGATAAACAGTTTCAATTATATGCTGGTTATTAATATTTATCCTGTTATTTTACTAAATGTAATTCTATGCATCTGCTTAGCTTGACGGCTGTGGATCCCGGCCTTCACCGGGATGACAAGAAGAAAAGAGTATTCCTTATTTTAACGACATTGGCCCCCGCCACTTCGGCTTCGCTCAGCGATTAAGCGGGAGATAGTGCTATTCGGCGTATTACCAATTCTTTGACTTCTTTGACTTCTCCATTCATATAATCCCGCTAAGGAGGTATGTCGCTACGCTCCACTTCCATTTTTGTTATCTGGGAGACGTTAAGAAAAATCCTTGGCCTGTTGTCAAAGGCGGATAGACTTCCGGGGATTTCGCTTTTAAGAATTCTTCAAGCATTGATTGTTGGTTTGTTGGCAAACTTGGGCGTTAAAGCTATTCTTAAATTTGTTTCGAGACGCGAGCATCGCATCTCTACCAGCCAGAATCAGCGTCGCAGGGGGTAGAGACGCATTGCATGCGTCTCGTTGTATTGAAGAATTTGGGCTAAAAGCGTATTCCCTGGATATCCTTCTCTCTACCACTACCTAATCAATGCGAATTAAGAGTTGGGGTTATGCTACTGCTAAACCTATCACAAAGCGTATTCCCCTCCTTTTTAAAAGGAGGGGTGGCTGAAAGCCGGGGTGGTTTGCTGTTTCTTTTATATGCTTATGCATGATATTATTAACCCCTCCGCCCCCGCTTCTCGGGATTTCCGCGTTGCTACAACCTTCGGGCACCTCCCCTTTCAAAAAGGGGAGGATTACATCCCCATAAGCCTTATAACGTTTTTGATTACCTTCAACTCTTAATTCGCATAATCCGCTTCAAAGCACGTTAAGCTTGATTCGAGAGCAGCTTACGGAGCTTTTTCGATGCTTTACACACTTTCGATGAAGGTTTACGGAGTTTCGATAGTAGCTTACGCCATTCAAAATATGGTTTACGGAGCTTCGATAGTAGCTTACGCCATTCAAAATATGGTTTACGGCGTTTCGACGGAAGCTTACGCCGTTCAAAATATGGTTTACAGAGCTTCGACAATGGTTTACGCCGTTCAAAATATAGTTTACGAGCTCGTAAACTACTCTCGAAACGGCGTAAACGTCTTTCGAAACGTCGTAAGCTACTCTCGAAATGGCGTAAACATCTTTCGAAAGCACGTAAGCTACTCTCGAAGCTACGTTGACTACTCTCGAAGCTCCGTAGAGCATTGTCGAAATAGTTTAAGCCATATTCGAGAAAGGGGAAGGGTTCTTCAAATTGCTTTTCTACTCCTTTTAGGGTATCAGCAGCCGCTTATAGAGGACAATTGGGGGAGCTGTATGTTCCTCTATTTCGCTTTAACGGTAGGTAGCTACCGCTAAAGCAACGGCTCTGCTTCACTAAAAGCAGCGGCTACAGCATACGGCACCATTTATTGATTTTGTTTATCTTTATGTATGCTAAAATTAATCAATTATGGTTATTGACAAGTTGGTAGGCTTTGGCGTAACTTTATGGCAAGCTTACAGCTAAGGTGCTGGCAGCAACGTAAGCGCATCTGTAAGCCTACTGCAATGCTCAATAGTATTGGATAACTACTAACCGCTCGAAATAAGCTAACAGCTAATGAGTAAACTACTTTTAAGGTCTTATACGATGTCTGATAGCGATATGCTAACCGAAACGAAGACCAAGCTCGAATTTGCCAAGCAGGACATTAACCTGCTGCAGTCCGTAGAACCTAGCCTCACCTTAGCCGAAATTGAAGCCAAGATCGTTGAGGTTGAAGAATGTCTTAACGACTACTCCAGCTTAGAGAGCAATGGCATCATAACCATTGCCACTGAGGAACTTCAGCGTACTATGCAGGAGTGCCGAGAAGAGGTACAGTTTTTCTTCTTCCATTGCGAAAGAGCGCTATCCGATAAGGCTGCTGCCTCTACTAGGTTTGGACGAAAGGGGGTAGAGAAGGCAAGAAGCAACCCTGTGAAGATGGCAAGCCTGCTAAACCAAATTATTGCCAACTACAGCGATCCCGAATATGAGGATAAGCTGGATGCACGGCTTACTAAGGGGTATATGAACAAGCTGGAAAGCTTACATACACGGCTAACCGATGCCATTGCGGCTCAATCGTTGGCAAAGACCAATCGACCTGCCAATACCGAGATTCGTATTGCCAAGTACAATGCGGTATGGAGCTTTGCCCGTAACATATGCGATATTGCTAAGGTTGCCTTCCGCGGCAGCCACGCCAAGCAGCAGCAGTACTTTATGTACGAAAGGCCAGCGGCTAAAAAAGGTAGCCGCTCCGCCTTAAAAAATGCATCTCTTCCGGCACAGGAGAGCGAGCAGGCTTAAAGGGCATAGCTGGATTACGTAAATATTCTATCAAACGAGGTAAAACCCAATACCATGAGCGCTTGGTGTTGGGTTTGCCACTTTTTAGGTGTGGTAGATACATTTTACAGGCAGAATTTTAACCTTTACCGAACATCCGTAGCATATTTTAGCTACATTACGCCCATCTATTTCGAATCGTAAATCTAAGGTAAGTATAGCGGTAATCTACACTTCGTGTGCGCCCCTTTCGGGGTTGCTGGGGTTTACGACATAGATAGATGCACCTCTTTTGCGGAAAAGGTGTACATACCACTACAAATTTGGATTGGTATATATGCACCTTTGGGAGGATGATGGTGCATATGTAAGGCTATGAAACACTACAAACATGAAAGTTAAACTTAAAGAAAATAATTATGGAATGGATTTTTGAAGGTATTGGCACAGCTATAATAACTTTAATTCTAGGTCTTATTACTGGCGGTGCAATAGGATATCGGATTGGTATAAAAAAGACAACTAAAGTAAATCAAAAGCAAAAAGCTGGAAATTACGCTTCACAAATTCAAGTTGGGAGAAATTACAATGACAAATAAGCAAAGTCAGAAAGCTGGAGACAACTCACAGCAATTGCAAGCCAACCAAATGATTGTCAATATTGGTATTGATGAGAAACGGGCTCGTGAAATTTATCATGAAATGAACTTGCAAGTAAGAAGAGATTATACTCAAGAAGCTTTAGAAATAGCAAATTTGAGAGTTGCAGAATTTGAAAACAAACTATTGCCCAAAATGGAAGCTGTTGATGGAGCTTTGGAAGCATTTGCAGACCCAAGTTTTCAATTACTACTCGTTGAAGCTCAAAAAACAGCAGCTTCCACTGAACGACCTGCTGATTATGACCTTTTGTCAGAATTGCTTATTCATAGATTTCAAAAAGGAGAAAATAGAATTACTAGAGCAGGGATTAGTCGTGCAGTAGAAATAGTTGACAAAATTTCAGATGAAGCTTTACTAGGTTTGACTGTTTTCCATTCAGTTTCACATTTCTTTCCTGCAAGTGGAGACATTCACCAAGGTCTGAATGTTTTAAATGAATTGTTTGGTAAATTATTTTATAATAGGCTTCCTACAGGTAATGAATGGCTTGACCATTTAGACATTTTAGATACTATACGAATTAATTCTTTGGGCGGGTTAAAAAAAATCCAACAATACTATCCGGAAATATTAGTTGGCTATATTGAGATTGGGATTGAAAAAGAATCAGAAAACTACCAAAAAGCAATTGAATTACTTACTTCTAATGGATTGTCAGAAAATATTTTAGTAGAACATGCTTTAAATAATAATTTTTTAAGGTTAAACATTTCCACTAAAAATCAAATTGACTCTCTCACTATGCACTTTCAACTTCCAATTAATGGAAATTTAGTTAGTGTTCCAGTTCAACTATCAGAGGAACAAAAAAATGTAATTAGAGCAGTTTATGACCTTTATAAGCAAGATGAATCTGTTAAACAAGAAAACATTAATGTGTTTATGCAAGAATGGGATAAAAGACCAAATTTGAAAACACTTAGAGTGTGGTGGGATAGTATTGGTACAAGCATTCAATTAACATCTGTTGGAAAAGTATTGGCACATTCAAATGCTCAAAGGTGTGATAAAGACTTACCACCTTTAAACTAAGAAGTAGAAAAGGGTATATTAGATAAAGCTCTCGCTCGACGTAGAATAAACGCACGAGGTTCGGCGGCATTTGTAATGCCGTTGAACTTAAGTAGCGGTCTTTGACCGCCATTAAACGGGAAAACCAGCAGATTATTTTCTGCAGGTTATCGCTTGCTTTAATAAAAGTGATAGCTTTAGGAGCCTTAGCATCACTGATAAACACGACAAGAATATGATAGAACTAAAATTGGCATACTACCGAAAAGAGGACTGGATGCGGTTCGTTGCCTCGATTGACGATAGAGAGCGCATGCACGATACATGGAGTGAGTGGCATGCGGCATATCTAAAGGCAAAAGGTGAATTGATTAGGGAAGGGTATATGGTACGCGATGTTGAAATAGATATTGATGAACTAATCGAATACTGTAAACTGCGAGGTATTAAAAATGATGGTAAAGCCCGTTCGCAATTTGTAAATACTAAGTAAGCTCTGTTCGACTATGGGCTCCTGCCTCAGACGAATCTATCCAAGTAGGCTATAATCCTACAAGCGTATAACGGTTAGGCAAAGGCTAAAGAAGGTAGCTACTTTTTATCAGGCTAGAGCCTTTAGAGATAGGATTGAGGAAGAAAGGAGCCTTCGCCAAACGGAGAGCTGCTTATGCTTAGCTTGAGACAATCTAGAAACACCATTAAAACAAAACCATAAAGCATCCCTGTTTCTCTACCGCAAAACGAGCGCAAAAAAGGGTTTCTTGGGTGTTACTTCTAATCTTTAAAAACAACTTAAACGAATGAAAAGAGGCTCTTTTATTGTAATCCTGTTGCTGTTTACCCTGTCCTCGTTTGCTCAAATCAACATGGCCGATTCTACGGTAAAAGTTATTGGCTACTGGGATAAGAACGAGAAGCAAAGCTACGCTGTTGTAGAGGATTCCTATAAGGTAAAAGGTGTAGACACGGTTTTGCACGAGAAGATTAAGTACGATGTCGATATTACTATTGTCGATTCGACCGAAAAATCCTACACCATCGAATGGTACTACCGAAACTTTAGCATGGATACTAAAAACGAGTTTGTGAAGAAGGTTATGTCCATTGCTCAGGATATGAAGGTTATTATTAAAACCGACGAACTCGGAACCTTCGAGGAGGTTGTTAACTGGGTAGAGGTGCAGAATTACATTAAGTCGGCCATGGAAAAGCTGGGCAAGGAGTTTCCTCAACTACCAGGTTTTGGCGAGCTGATTGCCCAGATGGGGTTAGCGTATTCTTCGAAGGAGGCTATTGAGACAACTTCTATAAACGATATTCAGCAGTTCTACAACTTTCATGGAGCCCAGTATAAGCTGGGAGAGGAGCTTACTGCGCAGACAAAGGCCCCGAACATATTGGGTGGCGAGCCTTTCGACTGCAGCATCACCGCCTATCTTGATGAAGTAAACGAAGCCGATAACAACTACATACTTCGCTCGTCGCACGAGGTAAACAAGGAGCAGCTAACCGAGGCCACCTACAAGTTTGTGGTAGAGACATCCCAAAAGATGGGCATAAAACCGCCTGCAAGGGATGAGCTTAAGGATTTGAAAAATGATGTTCAAACGGCATCGCGAATCCACGGCTCTGGTTGGCCAATATATAGCGTGCAAACAAAAACGGTTACCGATGGAACTAACATCAGCATCAAAGAACGGGTAATTGAGATAAAGTAGCGCTGCGGTGTAGTATAGATAGGGTTTTTATGTTGCTGGGAGTCTACTTCTAAATTAGGTACAGCTATCGATTATGGAACTAGAAAATTTTAACCAAACACGAAGAGCTTTAAATAAGCTTATGGCGGATAATGACGACTTCTTTAGCCAGTTCGGTGCGCTAGATGATGCCGTTTACGCCCAAGGCGCAATACCCAAAAAGTACAAGGAGCTGATGGGGCTATCAATATCCATCCTTACCCGATGCGAGGAGTGCATCCTTTACCATATCCAGGGCTGCTTGGCCGAAAATGCCACAAAACAGGAAATTGTAGAGGCCATAAAGATAGGCGTGGTTGGTGGAGGGTCCATAACCTACCCATCGGCAAGGTTTGCCTTTAAGGCGCTAAAGGAGATGAACATTGTAGGGTAAAAGAGCGATGGGCACGCATACGCCTACCTTTTCGGTTGGCATTGTAACTTAATGGGACGTGCTACGTCTTATGGCTACTTGAAACCCGCACGGCTAGCGGTTGTGACTAAAGCCTAGCCATGCGGGTTGCATCCAACCTTAAAACGTATTTATTCGGATGAAAAATAGAGTAGGCATGAGGTCATTTATACTTATCGTAGGATGCCTCCTTGTGGCAGGTAGCGTATTCGGGCAAGCCGCCAAAAGTCCCCGTCAAGCAAAGGTGATGACGTTGGGAGTTTTCCATTTTGAGTATCCCAACCTCGATGCGGTTAAAACCGAAAAGAAAGATCAGATATCGGTGCTCGAAGAGCCCTATCAGTCCGAAATTCTTGCCATTGTTAGGGCCATCAAAGAGTTTCGTCCTACCATTATTGCCGTAGAGCGAAACCCCAGCAAGCAGCAACGGATAGATTCCCTATTCCAATTGTACAAGACGAACAAGCTGGTGCTGGCTAAGGACGAGCATCAGCAGCTTGCCTTTAGGATAGGAAAGGATTTAGACCTCCCCAAAATTTACTGCGTAGACAACATGGGACGGCATTACGATAGCATATCGGCAATATTCAAAGACGACGAGCGGTGTGAGAAGATGTTTAGCTATACCGACTCTGCTTTTGTGCAGGATCAATCTTCGAAAAAGGTGTCGAGCATTATCGACGAGCTGCTCGAATTGAACAACCCCAACTCCATTAGAGATGATTTATCGGGGTATCTGATGGGAACATTTAAGTACGAGGAGCAGCCCTACGACTTTACCGGGGTCGACTTTCAAACGGGGAGGTGGTTTAACCGTAATCTAAGAATCTTCCGTAACATTCAACGAATACCCCATTCGGGCAACGATCGAATTCTGCTGATATTTGGGGCAGGGCATCTAAACCTGCTCAACTACTTCTTCGAGGTTTCGAAGGAGTTCGAATTCGTATCGCCATTACCCTACCTCGAAAAGGCGAAGAAAGCCGTTAAGAAATAAAACGGTGCATCCGGGTGCCCGAAAGTGCTCTTGTACGATTACAACGGTGCGTTTGGATGGCTGGAAGTACTCTTGTACGATTACAACGGTGCATTTGGGTGGTCGAAAGTACTCTTGTACGAATACAACAGTGCGTTTGGGTGTCCGAAAGTACTCTTGTACGATTACAACGGTGCATTTGGGTGCCCGGAAGTACTCTTGTACGAATACATTTAGTACATCTGAATGTCCTAAACAAAGTCCTCATCTGTGCAAATCGGCATTAGGAGGCACGAACGTAGGCTATTCGGGAACGCTTATGCAGAGGTGCGCTGCTATCGAATTACGCCTAGCCACATCTTAAATTCGGCTACGCGATTTTTGCTTATGATCACCCTCTCCGGAGTCTTTTGGACGAGGTTTACCGACAGCCGGTTGCCAAACCAAACGTCGATGTCGTGTATTGCCTTTCGGGCGATAATAAACTGGCGGTTGGCGCGGTAGAAGTCGGCATTGGAGAGCATCGCCATAATAGCGTCGAGCGATTTGTCCATAGGGTAGCTTTGCCCATCGAGGGTGGTAACATGGACGTGCTCGTTGGAGGTGTAAAAGTAGCAGATGTCGTCTACCGAAACGGGAATTAGCTTGCTCTTGTACGGTATTAGGAATAGCTTAGTGCTGTCGGAGGGATTGGCGGCCGAGTAGGATAGCTTTTTTAGCTGCTCTATCAGCTCGAGGTTGGTTAGCGTAGCCAGCTTGTTGAGGGCGTGCCTAAGGTCGTTGGCGTTAATAGGCTTAAGCAGGTACTCGATGCTGTTAAGCTTAAACGCTTCGAGGGCGTACTGATCGTAGGCGGTGGTAAAGATTACCGGGGTTGTTATCTCTATGGAATCGAAAATGTGAAACGAGTGTCCATCGGCAAGGTGGATGTCCATAAAAATGATATCGGGCTTGGGGTTGCTCTTTAGCCATTCTATGGTATCGGTAATTGTGTCCGTTGTTCCGGCTACGGTAATATGCGGAGCCACCTCGGCAAGAACCGACATAAGGTTGCGCTGAGCGGCAATTTCGTCTTCAACTATTAGCGCTTTCATTCGGGGTTTGCTTACTTCATTTTTTAGCGATAAGAGGAATCTTTACCAAGAACGTGCTCTCGGTGTGAACAACCGAAATCTGCTTTCCGGTTAGCAGCTTAAATCGGCTGGCCAGATTAGAGAGGCCGATACCGGTACTCTCGCCGTCGGGGCGCTTGGCCGATACGGGGTTGCTTACCACCAGCTCGCCCTCTTCGGTGTAAATGAATATGGCAAGCGGTTGCTTGGAGCTAATTACATTATGCTTTACGGCGTTTTCGATTAATGGTTGCAGGGTTAAGAAGGGGAGAAGCCGCTGCATGTCCTTCTCGTCAATCTTTATTTCGAAGAAGAGCTTATTCTCGAATCGGATGCTTAGCAGGAAGCGGTAGGCTTCGGTAAACTGGATCTCCTCTTCGAGCGTTACCAGCTCGTTGCTTCGCTTCTGGAGCACGTAGCGGAATATCGACGAAAGCTCGTCGATAAAGGTAAGCGCCTTGTCCTGCTCGTTCTCGCGTATGAGGTAGGCTAGCGAGTTTAGCGAGTTGAACAAGAAGTGGGGGTTTAGCTGGTTCATCAGGCCTTGGTAGCGACTTTGCAGGCTATCGGTTTTCAGCTTCTCGTTCTCGATTTCCACCTGCTGCTTCTGCCAGATGAGGCGGTAGAGCTGCCCTGCCGCAATAGCGGCCATTATCACGAAGAGCGCTTTGCTTAGCAGCATAAAGAAGAAGCGCGAAGGGATTCTCCTTTCGGGAAGAAAGGTGATGATAAGGAAGAAGAAGAACAGCAGCCCTGCCGTTATGCTAATGGCTACAATGGTGGCCTGGCTGGTTTTCTTGTTTTCCTTTCCTAGCTTAAATAGACCGGCGTTGTACGATACAATAGCAAAGGAGATAATAAAGGATAGGATCATCTCCCATATCAACCGATTCCGAAACATCAGCATTCGGTGTAGGCGCTGCGGATCGGTGGGATAATCGCGGGTAAAAAGGCCTACAAGCTGGTTGATGTTGGCAAACAGGCAAATTAGCAGGGCCAGCAGCAAAAATATTAGAACCTTCTTTGTAAGCGTATTGTTGGGCATGGTGGCGTAGCTTTTTATTTAAAGGGTTGCATTCGATAGCGCCTTGGAAAATATTTCGACCTCCTGCTGCAGGAATTTCCTCCGGTACTGCATCACAAACCGCGGATGGTTTATCGGAACAATTTGCTCGAATGGTTTTCCCATTAGCTCGTTTATCTCGGTTAGGTACTTGTAGTTTTTCCCCGAACCTAGGCAGATGGCCATTTTGCGGTTGGCTCCAAAGTCGATTTGCTGCTTAAAGTTGGCCATCATGAAGCTCGAGGTTGCCTGAAGCATGGCCGTAGAGTCGTAGTAGTTGTAGTTCTTCCCGTTTCTGGTGAAGCCAATTGGCGATACCGACGTTAGGTAGAACCGGGAGAAGAAGGCTTCGGGGCCGCCCATTGCATCAACAACGCTGTATATGTACTCCGACGAAAGTTCGGTTGTTGGCTGTAGGTTATGCTCAATTTGGCAGCGCTCCTCGAGGCGAACCGTGTCGGTAAATGCTATTCCAGTTTTTCCTGCTCCGTGGCGCCCTGGGTTGATGCCTACAATAAAGGTTCGAGGGTTGCTATCGGAGTAGTACTTGGTGTAGTACTTCCTAACGGCATCCATGGTTTCGGGTTGCCGGTAGGGGTTCATGGCCTCAATCCCGTTGGGAAGAGGTATGTTGAATTGGAGTGTTTCAAAAAACGCTATGACTTGTTCGCCAAATGTCATTTCCCTTAGTTGTTATGTTATTTCCTTCGAAAAGTAGCCATCTTTTTTGATAAAAATGATTTCGCCCATGATTCTCATCGTTGGCTAATCGCGTTGATCTAATCAAAACATGTATTCTGTATGAAGCTTACAACTTGAAATTTTTGAGGTTGTATACAAACGTCACAAGGAAGTAGCGGCTTAGCACGCTGTTGTAGCTATCCTCGATGTAAAGGCTGTTAACCGAACGGCTGAAGCTCTTGTTTTGGTCGAGTAGGTCGAAAACGCCAAACTTAACTTCAGTTTGCCTGCTCTTTAGGAACTTAACGCCAAGATTAAAGTTAATCGTTAGGTTGTCGTAGTAGAAGTTGTTGCCGTTGTACTGCTGGTATGTAGCCTCTGGCAGTATGGTAATTCGGTTTGCAATGGTCCAGTTGAGCTTAAATCGGCCGGTTTGCGACCAGTAGTTGTTGCTATTCCCGCTAGTGTTGTTTGTTTCAACAACGTTGTATGCCGTGTTGTACGATACGGTAAAATCGAAGTTTGGGCTAAAGTTGCTACCGATAACAACTCCCCCGTTAGGAGAGTAGGTTTTTGTTGTAACCTCTTTGCTGTTTAGGATTGCTGGTAATCGGCTGTAGCCAGTTCCTACCGAAACGTTTATGTTGCTCTTAATAAAAGCCGCTGGGAATCCGTAGTTGATCATTGTGCTGAGGTTCCAGTAGCCATCAAGGTTTACTGGCTTCGAGAGCTGGGCTCCTTTTTTAAGTATTGTACCATCGTCTAAGGTGATGTCTTTTCCTGCCAAAAGGGTAGATGTTCCTATGTAATCCAGCGTATTTTGTGCGTTGAAGAAGATGAAGAAGGTTTTCCCTTTTGTCATAGAGGTGTAGCTGTAGCGCAGGTTGATATTGTTGGAGAACGACTGGTTTAGGTTAGGGTTGCCCACATACAGGTTTAGCGGATCGCTGTTGTCTACCACGCTTTGGAGCTGGCTAATAGACGGAGCCTGAGTTCGTGTCCCTGCCATAAGCCTTAGGCTATTTGCCTGGTTAAACTTAAAGTTAAGCATCATCATTGGCAGTACGTTGTTGTACGACTTCCTTAGGTTGAAGCTTACAGGGAAGGTTTCATCTCCCTTTAGGGTAGAATTCTGGTACATTAGGTTTAGCATACCGTTGTACTTTTCTCCCTTTAGGCGAAGCCCTAAGCCAAGGCGTTGGGTAAGATAGTCGCTCTCGTAAACGTTAGATAGCGAGGTATCGAGCAGGGTATACTGCTGCGTGGCCTTTTGGTAGGCGTTGGTGCGCTTATCGATATCCGAGTAGGTGTATCCAATATCGTAGCTTGTCATCAGCTGGGTCTTTTTGCCTAGCGGTTCGGTGTACATAATCGAGCTGCTAATGCTGTAGCTCTTGTTGTTGAGCTTCGACTTTTGATCGATAGTGTCGAGAATTGTTTTATTTCCGTAGAATGCGTTTTGGGCAAGCATGCTCGAACTTGCATCTTTATCCGATAGCGAGTTGCGGAGCGAGATTGAGAGCGTTCGTCCCTCCTTGTCGAATTTGTGTCGGAAAAGAATTTCGTTGTTGATGTTATAGCCGTAGCTAAACGAGGAGTTTTTGTTCTCCGTTTTGTTTAGCAGGTTCACCGGACCTTCCGTTGTTTGAGCGTTGGAGTAAGAGCTCGAACGGCTGCTCTGGAAGCTGATGTTTGGTGTGAAGATGAACGAGTTCTTTTGGTCTATGGTGTACTCTACCCTAAAGTTGAGGCGATTGTTGTAGTTGTTGTTGCGGCTAAAGCCTTCTTGGGTGTAGTGCTGCGCTGTATCTATTGCGCCAAAGTACTGCCTGTTTGTTTTTTGGCTGTTGGTGGTATTGCTGTAGTTAAAGAAGTAGCTTCCTGTAAAGTTTACCTTCGTTCCCCATTGGTTGGAAAAGTTTATACCAAAAGCCGAGGTGTTGGTAATGCCATTTTGTTGACCTACCATAAAGTTGGAAGAGCCTCCTCCAAAGCCTCCACGTCCGCCACCAGGTCCCCCAGGGCCTCCATGCATGCCGCCTCTACCGCCGCTGCTACCAAGCACTCCAAGAATATCCTCGCTCGAGAAGTTTTGCTGGTTAACGTTGTTGGTCATACCAATAAGCGAGATACGCGAATCGCCCTTAAAGATGTTTACATTACCACCCGCATTGTAGCGGTCGTCGGTTCCGTATCCAGCATAAATTTTACCGAACTGGCCTGCTCGTCTGTTCGATTTTGTAACAATGTTGATGGTTTTGGTTGAGTTTCCATCGTCAAATCCGGTAAACGCGGCTTGGTCGCTTAGCTTATCGAAAACCTCAATTCTTTCGACAATTTCTGCCGGAACGCTCTTCATAGCAACGGTAGGATCATCGCCAAAGAAAGGCTTACCATCAACCAGAACCTTCTTAACCTGTTCGCCTTGTGCTTTAATGGTATTGTTGTCGGTTGTTATACCAGGCATTTTAGATATAAGCGCTTCGGCATCGGCATCTTTGGTAACCTTAAAGGCTGAGGCATTGTAGCTGGTAGTGTCGCCTTTTACGCTAGCTCTTACGGCATGTCCAATAACGGTAGCCTCGCCAATCATTTCTGTTTTCTCTTTTAGGCTAATGGTACCCAACGAGAGGCTGCTGCTACCTACCATAATCATCTTAGTATAGTCGGTATATCCTATATACCTTATCTCCAAACGGTAGCGTTGTGGTGCAATGCTTGGGAAAACAAATGCTCCTTTGGCATCCGTTGTGGCCAGATGCTTAAGGGTAGAATCTCGTAGGTTTACAAGTATGACATTGGCGCTGATAAGCGGCTGCTTTGAACTTGATTCTATGATTGTTCCCGTAACTTTTACTGTTTGGGCACTGGCCGCTAAGGAGCCCGATGCAATAAGGAGTAAAAGAAGAAATATGTTGGTTGTTGCTTTTCTCATCGTTTTTATAAGCTAGATTAATTGCTGTAATGGTATTGCCGAGCAGAATGCTTTTCTGCCCGGCTGGTAGTGTACGAAACTATTGGGGTTGATGTTCAGGATGGCCTCCGGGGTGGCCGCCGCGTCGGTGCTGCATTGGACCAAAAGTACCCTTGGCAAGCTCTGTTTTAGCGAATGCCTCATACTGCTCTGCAGTTAAAACCTCTTTTATTTCGGCATTCCTTTTCTCAACTAGAGCAGAATTTGGGGCTTTCCTTGTGCTGTCGGCCTTCATGTCTGCAATAGCTTTCTTGTTGAAATCGAGCAGAATTGTTTCTACTTTTTTAGCCTGATCATCGGAAAGCGTAAGCCTTTTGGTAAGCATTTCTGCTTGCCTTTTCGACATTCGTGCGGCTCTCTCTTCTACATTTTGTGCAGCAGCAGATAGGCCTATTACCAGACAAATTGCAATAGCAAATGCTTTAGTTGCTGTTTTCATTTCCTTGCATTTTTAGGTTGTAAATGGTGGTGTTTACAGCAATATGACGCAGGAACTGCGCTATAATTTTGAATATTTCGATGAAAAGGAAAAAGAAGGGGGTGAGGGCGAATGGCTGTGGGCTGATTGGAATGCAAAAAAGCTCCGATAGAAGCCTACCGGAGCTTTAGTTGTCGAGATATTAGGTGGTGGATTCGGGCATTATACTGTTGCAAAAAGGTTGCTCGAATCTTTAGGTTGCATTTTACTATTACGCTGTTTTTATTTCCGATACCTTTTGTAATCCCAGCTCTTGGGTCGAGATCTTACGCATGTCAACCTTTCGGATTTTGCCGGTTACGGTCATTGGGAATTCTGATACAAACTTCCAGTACTTTGGGATTTTGTAGGTGGCCATGTTGCCCTTACAGTAGGCTACCAGCTCCTCGGGAGTGATGTTTGATCCTTCGCGGGGAATGATCCAGGCGCATACCTCTTCGCCGTAGCGCTCACTTGGTACGCCAATAACCTGCGCGTCGATAACGTTAGGGTGAACTATAAGGAACTCTTCCACCTCGCGTGGGGAGATGTTCTCGCCACCACGGATAATGATATCCTTAATGCGTCCTACAATCTTAACGTATCCGTTGTCGTCCATAACACCTACGTCGCCGGTGTGCATCCAGCGGTTTTGGTCGATTACCTTGGCTGTATCTTCCGGGCTGTTCCAGTAGCCCAGCATTACCGAGTAGCCACGGGTGCATATTTCGCCCTCTTCGCCGCGACGGACGATTTCGTTGGTAGCCGGATTGATGATCTTTATCTCCACGTGGGGATGGACTGTTCCTACGCTTCCCACACGCTTGTCGGTAGGATCGCCGGCGTTGGTTTGGGTAGAAACTGGTGAAGTCTCGGTCATGCCGTAGCAAACCTGTACATCGCGCATGTTCATTAGCGTTAGCACCTTCTGCATGGTGTCGATGGGGCAGGGAGAGCCTGCCATAATTCCGGTTCTAAGCGAAGAGAAGTCGTACTTCGAAAAGTTAGGATGCTCCAGTTCGGCGATGAACATGGTTGGAACGCCGTAAAGCGAGGTGCACTTTTCGTTCTGTACGGTTTGCATTACCGTGTCAGGATCGAAAAATTCGCCCGGTACAACCATGGTAGCGCCGTGGGTGATTGCAGCCATGTTGGCTAGTACCATCCCGAAGCAGTGGTAGAAAGGTACCGGAATGCATATTCTATCCTTTGGGGTATATTCCAGCCTTTCGCCAATAAAGAAGCCGTTGTTTAGCACATTGTGGTGCGACAGGGTTGCTCCTTTAGGGTGACCCGTAGTTCCCGATGTATACTGAATGTTGATTGGATCGTCGAACTGAAGCGTATTCTCTCTTTCCTCTATTGCTTGATCGGTTATGGCACATCCCTTACCTATAAATGTACGCCAGTCGTTCTCCATTACCACTACGCTTTCGGGGCAGGAGCCATCCGCGCGTAGCTGGTCAATCATTTCTATATAGCTGGTTTTGCGAAATCCTGACGAAGCGATAAGCAGCTTAATGCCCGATTGCTCTACCGCGTACTTCATATCTGCGTAACGGTATCCGGGGTTAATGTTTACCATAATTGCACCAACACGTGCCGTCGCAATTTGCACCAGCACCCATTCGTAACGGTTAGGTGCCCATATACCCACACGATCGCCACGTTCGATACCGTAGGCGATTAACGATTTGGCAACTGCGTCTACTTCATCCCAGAGCTGCTTGTAGGTTGCCCTGTAGTTTTGGCTTACCACAACGAGCGCTTCGTTGTCGCCATGCTTTTTTACAATTCTCCTAAAATACTCGCCAAATGGAACTCCAATTAACGGAGTTTCCGAGGCACCATGCGCATACGAGAATAAAGCCATATTAAAAAAAATTAAGTTTGCATGTGATTGAACTACGCTACAATGCTTATTTGCTCCTGCCGTTATTTATGGGAAGAAGAGCTCTTGTGGTGCCATTGTGCGTGTTCGTTGCTTTGCTTCAACTGCTGTAATTAGTCGGACGAAACTAACTAAAAATGGGATTGGTGATATTGGAGGGCTTTTTGTGGGGATAAAATGGGTTTAATATATTGGAATTTATTTCTTTATAAGAAAATATGCTATCTTACAATTTATAGATAAAAGTAAAGGATTGGTTTCGAACTATAACTTCATAAACAGTTATTAACGGAGTAAAGCCTGTGGCGCGACTGAAAAATTACACGAATTGGTAACCAAAACAGGGATTTCGTATAAGTATAGGCTCAGCATTTAGCAGAGGCTAGTACATTTATAAAGAGAATTTCATCTTCTTGTCTGTTCTTTTTGTAGGGCAAAAAGAACGAAAAACCCTTGGCACAAATTAACTCGCTCGGTCGCGGTGGAATGTTTCTATTTCGGTGGAGACGCCCAAATTGGGCGTCTCTACGCCAACCGCGTTCCCGTACCTGATTCGTGCCAGTCTGGTATGTCCCGTTGTTAGGGATGTCGGGATGTCGGCTTACGCCTCCAGCTGCGCCATGGTGTTTACGGGGGAAAGTTTTCCTGCTCTAGTATGTCTGTCCGCCGTTAGTTTGTCATTCTTCCAATAATCGTTTATTCAAATTGTAAAAGCGAAATTGCTAGTAAACAAGAGGTAAATTGTGGGGATTCGAAACCAAGTATGATTTTCTTTCGTAAATGGTTATGCATACTGGCTCCCTCAAAACAGAAAGAGGAAGCCGTAAAATACGGCTTCCTCTACTAACGTCACAAGCTGATCTTACTTGATTTCGATCATGCGTGGTTCTTTAGGCTTTGCCTCTTCTCTTTTGGGAATGGTGATTAGTAGTTCGCCATTCTCGTATTTGGCAGAGATCTTATCGCTATCTACGATGTTGTTGGGTAGCGTAAATGAGCGGCAGAACGATTGGTAGCTGTACTCCCTACGGGTGTAGCTGCCTTCTGTTTTTTCCTCCTCCTTCTTTCTCTCCGATGAGATGGTGAGCACGTTCTCCTTTAGGTTAATCTTAAAATCTTTCTTATCCATTCCAGGAACAGCCACCTCTACAACGAAGTGCTCGGGAGTATCCTTTATATTTACAGCGGGCAGTGTTGTGTTGGTGTCGGAGTAGTTAAAGTTGTTCCAATCGAACATTTCTCTGTCAAATAAATCTCCGAATAGTCTTGCGAATGCTGGTACCGATTCGCTTCTTCTAGCTAACATAGTAACCTCCTTTTTTAAAGTTAATCTATTGGGTTTTATCCCTAACTTTTCAAATAGAGTGCCATGTAGAAAATAATGACAATATAGCAGATTACTAGTGCGTTATATGACAATATTGCTATTGTGTAATGACATTTTTTCATGTGTAAAAGGAATTAGTATTTAAACGTCAAATAGAATATCCTGTTGGCAAATGGTAAAAATGAAATCTCTACCTCAAACTCCTTTTGATTTGATTTATGAAATAGCTTCGTTTAACTCCTAAAGCCTTAAGGGTAGACACTATTTAAGTAAAAAGGTGTATTCAGCTGGTGTTAATAGGACAAATTCTTTGGTCTGATAGAGAAGTGATGCGCTATCTTTGGCCTGAAATTTCTAAATGGTATTGCGATGGAAAGGTATGCGGATGTTGGGCTTGTTTTAGAGGGTGGAGGATTTAGAGGAATCTATACCGCAGCAGTACTCGATGTATTCTATAGGGAGAAGCTTTTCTTTAACTATGCAGTTGCAGTATCGGCTGGCGCTGCCTATGGCGTATCGTACGTGTCGCGGCAGTACCGACGAAACCTCGATGTTAACCCCTATGTGGCCGATAAGCGCTACTGTAGCCTAAACAACCTAATCCGTAAGGGCAACTACTTCGATTGGGACTTTGTTTACCATTACGTACCTACTAAGGAGGTGCTTTTCGACTACGAATCCTTTGCAAACTCTACAACGCGCATGAAGGTGGTGGTTACCAACTGCCACACCGGTGCTGCCGAATACAAGGAGTTCAATGGGGCTTCGCCCGAGCACTTCCGAGACCTGTTGGCGGCAACCTCGTCGCTTCCCTTTATCTCGAAGATGCAGCGGATTGACAACCAGCACTACCTGGATGGTGGCATTGCCGACTCTATTCCCTTTAAGAAGGCTTTTGCCGATGGTAAAAAGCGGGCAATCGTAATACTTACCCGTCATGCCGGTTACCGCAAGGAGCCTATCAAGGGTAAGCTGCTGCTGAAGGTGGCCTACCGCAAGTATCCTAATGTGGTTAAGGCTATGATCGATCGTTCGTATAAGTACAATAAGGCTCTCGACGAGCTAGAGCGCCTGGAGGCCGAAGGAAAGGTGTTCGTTATTCGACCAGAGCAGCCTATTGCCGTTTCGCGGTTGGAGAATAATCCTGAAAACCTGGCTAAGGCCTACGAGGTAGCCATTAGGGAAACCGAGCAGATACTCCCAAAGCTTAAGTGCTGGTTGGATGGGGAGTAGTGAGTAGTGAGTAGTGAGTAGTGAGTAGTGAGTAGTGAGTAAAGCCTATTCCTCCTCAGGGCTTTATTTCACATATAAGATAAAAACGTCCGCTAGGTAAACCTAGCGGACGTCGTCCTTTTTACTGTCAACTGAAATATTACCTATTGTGTACGAAAAACTCATCTTTGCTTAGCCTTACCTTTTTCTGGTTTGCCAGGTAGTCGTTAGCCGTATCGCGATAGCCTAAGGTGAGCAGCGCCACGCTTTGCAGGTTCTTTTCTTCGAGCCCCAGCACCTTGTCCATTTCGGCAGGGTTAAAGCCTTCCATTGGCGTTGCATCAATCTGCTCTAGGGCAGCGGCGGTTAGCCCGAAGCCTAGTCCAATGTATGCCTGTCGTGCAGCCCAGTTAGCCAGCAGCTCCTGTGGCTTCGAGGCAATGAAACCTTTCAGCATCTCGTCGAATTGGGCCAGCTGCTCTATGGGCATGTTGCGCTCCTTAGATATCAGCGACATATAGCTATCTACATGATCGTTGGTGATGTTCTTCCACGATGCAAATACCAGCACGTGCGATCCTTCGACGATCTGCGGCTGCTGACAGGCGCTCTCGTGGATCTTTGCCTTAAGCGCCGGATCGTCTACTACAATTACCCTGTAGGGCTGAAGGCCGAACGATGATGCCGACAGGCGAATGGCCTCTAGAATGGTATCTAACTTCTCGGATGGAACCTTCTGTCCGTTCATCCTTTTTGTTGCATAACGCCAGCTTAACGCGTCTAGTAGCTTCATATAATGCTTTTCTTTTAAGTTTGAAATTGTGTATTTGCGGTGGCTCCAGCGATCTTGCTTTTGTTACCATTGGAGCCTATTTGCAGCGGAGAAACAAAAGGATGTGAAAGATGTTCAGCTATTTTTTCTCGATTGAAGAAAAATAGCTTTATGCCAAGGGGTATAGATCTTTTCTAAGGTGCTGCCTCATAGCCGTAAAGCAAAAAGTTATAGCGCTACAAAGTAGCGCCATTTGAGTAACCGTTAGTGCTAAACCCACGGTCATTTGGTGGAGAATAATTAGCCCCGAAGGGGGGATTCCAATGAAAAAAGGAAACCGTGTAAGTTAAAAAAACAGTGCAGTCACATTCGGGCATAGCCGTCAAGCTAAGGATTATTCTCAGAACCCCAATGCTTAATCATAGCAGTTAATCCCCTCCGTTGGAGGGGTAGGGGTGGGTTTAAGAACTTTCTATTGTAAGAAAATTGTTGTTTAAAGATCAACCCACCCCTTGCCCCTCCCAAGGAGGGGATTAACCAGTTCTACTATATGTTTATGCTTTACTTCAATGTTTTGCTTTCAAAATGTGAATCTAGCAATACTGTTTACTTGGCGGTGATGAGGCCTGTTCCATCAGCCTTTAGGTAAGGATAATTTCAAAAAACGCTAAACGCATATAGCAACATTTTTTACTATACTTAGCGTCCTTAACCCACCCCTTGCCCCTCCCAAGGAGGGGATTAACCAGTTCTACTATATGCTTATGCTTTACTTCAATGTTTTGCTTTCAAAATATGATTCTAGCAATACTGCTTACTTAGCGGCGATGAGGCCTGTTCCATCAGCCTTTAGGTAAGGATAATTTCAAAAAACGCTAAACGCATATAGCAACATTTTTTACTCCACTTAGCGTCCTTAACCCACCCCTTGCCCCTCCCAAGGAGGGGATTAACCAGTTCTACTATATGCTTATGCTTTACTTTAATGTTTTGCTTTCAAAATATGATTCTAGCAATACTGTTTACTTAGCGGCGATGAGGCCTATTCCATCAGCCTTTAGGTGAGGGCAGTTTCCAAAAACGCTAAACGCATATAGCAACATTTTTTACTCCACTTAGCGTCCTTAACCCACCCCTTGCCCCTCCCAAGGAGGGGATTAACCAGTTCTACTATATGTTTATGCTTTACTTCAATGTTTTGCTTTCAAAATATGATTCTAGCAATACTGCTTACTTGGCGGCGATGAGGCCTGTTTCATCAGCCCTTAGGTGAGAATAGTTTCCAAAGAAGCTAAACGCATAGCATTGCCATTTAATCTCCACATAAACGAAAGGATTACGTACCCCTTTTGCAGCGTTTCTAGCCTATATAATCGGAATAGATCAAAATATTTGCTATTTCTAGGGCCTTATAGCAAAGCCTCTTTCGGTTTTTTTCCAACATTTTGCTTATTTTGCAAGGTGCGACTCTACCAATACTTACTGTAAATAAATTCGAATGGGGCCAGCAGCTAAAGCAAGAAGCATTATTCTTAACATTATCGACCTTTTCTACCCTCTTTTTTCGCGATTTATGCCTCGCGAAACCTTTGTTTACCTGGTTTGTGGCGGCGGGAATACCCTGCTGGACATTTTCCTGTACTTCGTATTCTACAACTTTGTGCTCGACAAGCAGATGGTCGACTTGTGGTTTATAACCATTAGCCCGCATATTGCAGCCTTTATCATGTCGTTCTGCATTACCTTTCCGTTAGGGTTTCTGCTGGCCAAGTACATCACCTTTACGCAATCCGATCTTCGTGGGCACGTGCAGCTGTTTCGCTACGGAGTTACCGTTGCCATGTGCATCGTATTTAACTACGTATTCCTGAAGCTCTTTGTTGAGTTTTTCCGTTGGTATCCAACCATATCGAAGATTGTAACTACCGTTATTGTTGCCGTGTACAGCTACCTTTCGCAAAAGCACTTCACCTTTAAAACGGTGGCAAGGGAGTAGCCCTAAAGTACCGATATAAGCAAAAACGGCGGATGCTAACCAGCACTCCGCCTGTTTGCTTTTTCTATGTAGGGTTTACCGTAAAGCTAAGGTTGAATTCAAAACCTCCCGCTTCGACTCCGCTCAGCGATCAGGAGGGGATAACGTGCTGCTATTGGGCGTTTACCCTTTTTAATTTATGCTTAGCTTGACGGCGATACGCCTCCAGCTTCGCCATGTTGTTTACGTAATAACCTTGCGGCTCTTTTCTCCAACCCATTCCGTCTGTTCGGTATCCGGCAATTTAACTGGCTCTATAACGTTTTAGGTGGGTGATGCCCTTCTTTCAGTTCGCTATTCAACCGCTCTGCGGTTGTGATTACGCGGGACGTTGTTTCTCCGCATTGCATGGGGGGCTATTCGAATTCAATCTTTTCGGATTGTAGATTAGCAACCAATATGCGATAATAGTCCGTATTAGTATAGAATCTAGCTATTATCACTACGACATGAAGCCCGTAAGGGCTTTAATTTTAATAGCCCCGAGTGAAACTCGGGGAATTAGGTCGGAAGGTGGAAACAACCCCAAAGGGGTTGAATAGATTCTCTGAGAAACGGGCAAGCTCATCATTAAAACCCACCCTATTCGTTACAGGACCATTTAGCTCTATAGTTTTATTCTTCAACAAGTAGACCTGACGGTAATGGGGTTTTCGGTAGCATACGGTTATCGTAAAGCTCTGCATTTTTACCATCAACGTACATTACCCACCCCTACCTCCCGCCTAAGCGGAGGGTAACGTGCACAACAAGGTGCTACTGCTTACCTCTCGTACAGCCGCACGGTCGCACGGCTCTATCTATGGAATAAAAAAGCAGCCACCCTCTACCGAGAGCAGCTGCGCATAGGAATAATGGATGATCGTGCTAGAGAATCAGCATGGTTTGGAGCGAGCACCAAGGACCGGCAATGTCGGGATGCTTGCTGTTGTACCAGCGGAAGTAGATGTACAGGTTCTTTCCCGAGCTTCCGGGCCCGGTTTGTAGCGTAAAAATCCCTTTAGTTGAGATACCCAGCTTTAGGCCATCGTCTTCAGCCGAAGAGGGAGGCGTACTACCCACCATGTAAAGGTACTGCACGGAATCGGCAGGTTCGAGAATACCGGCACGCTGACCCGAAGAACTGTAGCACTTAATGCTAACCGAACCACCACCAACAGGTGTAATAGTTGTAGTTACCAGCTCGTTGATGGGCGATTGGGGTACTGATCGAATTGCTTTTGCCGTTACGCCCGACTTAATGTTAAACGTAGCCAAATCCGAAATGGTGGCGTTTAGCGATGATGCAATACGATCGAGGATGTGAAACTTCTTGTCGAAGGCCACCGTTTCGTTGATAACGCTTAGCAGCTCGTCCTTTATAGCTGTAGTACGGCTGTTCTTCTTGTCGATGTACTTAAGATAAAGAGCTGCCGTCTGAGAGCCAAACTCACCCCATTGGGTTATCTCTTCGGGAAGCAACCCTAAACGTGCACCATTGCTGGTTGGTGTACCAGCAGTAAGGTACGACGATGTAACACCCATGTAGTCGTGATATTCATCTATTCCTCGCGGAATTCTTGTACTGTTACCCATACGGTTAATGTTAAGGTTAGAGATTAAAGACACATTTTACGATAGAAAATCATCTATCTACGGCTAAATTATCCGGCAAAAAGGCTGCTTCCAATAGCGATATTTCGCTATTTTTAAAGAAATATTTATTGCCTAATATTCGGCCGTAAAAAATATAGTAGTACGAAAAGGATCGACGCCCTGTTGGTCCGCATACGAATACAATAGCGTCACAGCACCACGCCAGCCATCGGGAATATCCTGCAAGGTTTGGGAAAGAAGAAAACCTTGCAGCGAGCGGTTTCAATTAGCAGACGTTGGTCAAGAACGACAGCGCAAGCGAAGCGCCTATTACTCGCCTTGCCAAAGGAAAGTATAGCTACGCTGCAGTGGAGCACGGTAGGCCGATAGGTAGCCCTACGCGTAGGCAAAATAGAAAAACATAAAAACCTAAATATAGTATAGATGAAAGAGCTAGTACAGTACCGCAAGGAGCTTGCCTCCAACAACGGCACCTTTATCGCGCCCGACTCGCCGCACTACCTTAACCACATAGAGGCGATGCGGCACAACGCCACCACCGACGACCAAATGGTTGCCGTTTGCTGCAGCCAGAACAGCACCTACGAGCTTATTCACGCACCCAAACACGAGCTGTTGCCCATGCTTTCGTCCTCCATGACATTCGACAGCTTCGAGCAGCTGATACACGACCTCGATGTAAAGAATACCGTAGCGGCGCGCAAGCTTGCCTACAAGTTTGCCCTCGGCCTAAAGCCCGACGAAATTAAAAGCTACACGTTCGCTTTCGAATGCCGCATAAGGTACACCGACCGTAAATACCACCGAACCCAGCTAAAGTACCGCATCTGCATCAACGGAACCGAAACTCAGAGCCAACTGCTGATGCTAGAGCTGCTCCCCGTAAGCGAAGTGCTGAGCGAGGAGGATAGGGGCAACGAATTGAAAGAAGAGCTGAGCAAAGAACCCTCGGAGAGCGCCTGCATTGTAAGCATCAACACCCGACGGGTAGTGCTCTCGAACGATACTGACCAGCTAACCGAGCGCGAGATAGAGGTAATGCGGCTGGTTAAAAAAGGCCTTAGCAGCACCCGTATTGGCGAAATGCTGTGCATTAGCTCCAACACCGTAAACAACCACCGTCGCAGCGTTCTCCGCAAAACGCATACGGTTAGCACCGACCTTGCCATACGATACCTCGAATTTATTGGAGTAATTTAATTGTTGTCTATCAAGTTGTTGGGTGTTTTTCGCTCTGTTTTTTTTACGTCTACGGGTCAGCCCCAAGGAGCTACGGGTCAGCCCCAAGGAGCTACGGGCCAGCCCGAAGGAGCTACGGGTCGGCCCGAAGGAGCTACGGGCCAGCCCGAAGGAGCTACAGGCTAGCCCCAAGAAGCTACGGGCTAGCCCGAAGGAGCTACAGGCTAGCCCCAAGAAGCTACGGGCTAGCCCGTAGCAGTATCAGGCCTACCCGTAGCCGTAAAAATATAGCCCAAAGCACTACCCTGCCCACCTGCTAGACCAACGATGAAGCTGAACCAAACAACGGTACTACCCGCCCATCCTACGGCTACAGCTGCCGATAGAACGCTACAACTTTTTAACCTTTACCGAACAACCGTAGGATATTTTAGCTACATTTCGCCCATCTATTTTTAAATCGTAAACCTAGGATAAGTATTGTAGTAGAACAACGCTTCGTGTGCGCCCCTTTCGGGGTTGCTGGGGTTTACGGTATGGATAGATGCACCTCTTTTGCGGAAAAGGTGTACAATACCTACCGATTTGGGTGTATATATGCACCTTTTGGAGGATTGAGGTGCATATATAAGTAAGTTAGCGGTAATTTTACGAAAACGACATAAATACTAAAAAACAATCCGATGAAGCTATAAGTAACTGTTTAAAAATAAAAACAGAAATAAATCATTACTCTCAAAAGTTATGATGATTTGTATTTATCAACAATTTAAAATTTACAACAATGACACAGTTACAAATGATTAACAAAACCAAATCAATAGCTCAACAAGACGAAAATGTTTCCGCAGTTTTTATGTACGGTTCATTTACTAAAAATGAAGGCGACAAATATTCTGACATCGAATTTTACATCTTTCTAAAAACCAAAGAAAACTTTTCGGCTGAAGAATGGGTAAACCAAGTTTATCCTGTCGCTTTATATTTCATTAATGAATACGGAAGTGAAGTCGCTATTTTTGAGAATATGATTAGAGGCGAATTTCATTTTTTAAAAACAGACGAAATAAAAATCATTAAATCGTGGGAAGGAATTGTTGCGTTCAGTGATTTTGACCAAATGAATTTAATTGACAAAGACGGACTTTTAACGGAAACGCTAAATCAAATCAAAGTAAAATTCCCTGATAGAACCACAGACGAAAATATTTTGTGGCTAAGCCAATCATTACTGAATGTTTTGCTGACAACGAACAATTTAATCAAAAGAGAAGAATTTGCCCACGCCCACCAAAGCTTGACGACTGTTCAAAAATACTTACTTTGGCTCATCAGAACAGTAACAAATAAAACTCAACATTGGGAAAGCCCGACGAAAAGTTTGGAAAAAGATATTGACCAAGATTGGTATTCAGAATTTATACTTACAACATCTGATTTAAACCCTAAAAACATAAATACAGCCTTTCAAAATTCATTGAAAATATCTGAAAAGCTGTTTGACAAACTAAATGTTGGACTAAAACTCAAAGAAATATTAAAAAGAATTGAATAAAAAACTACCGCTAACATCGCATATAGCCAATGGCGGGGGAAGTGGGTATTTGAAGCTTTGTAGCCCGCATCAGCTTCTGTGCTGGCGGACAGGTATGCAGCCCGCAAACCGCCACTGGCCATATGCGTAACCGTTAGCTGCAATATTAGGAAGCTGCCACATAATTTTATATATTTGCAAAATCTAAAACTAAACAGTCAGTAGGGATGAAAAAATAATTTCTTTCACATATAGATAAAAAAGTACAGTAGAATATTTTGCTGTGAGTGTTTCATTTTTTATAAAGAAAGAAATTATGTTGACTTTACATAGTGTATCATATACACACCCTAATAAAGATTTGCTGTTTACTGACATCAACCTAACGATAAACAACCACGACAAAATAGCTTTGATTGGTAGCAACGGAGTTGGAAAATCAACGTTGTTGAAAATTATTGCTAAAGAATTAGAACCGTCAGGCGGTAAAATAAATGTTGATGCGGAACCGTATTATATCCCACAAATTTGCGGACAGTTTAACCATTTGAGCATTGCTCAGGCATTAAGGATTGAAAATAAGTTAAATGCCTTAAATGAAATTTTGAACGGAAACATAAGTGAAGAAAATTTCAACCTGCTTAATGATGACTGGACACTAGAAGACCGTTGTAAAGATGCTCTGAACTATTGGCATTTATCCAATTTAGACTTGTTTCAAAAAATGGACACCCTTAGTGGAGGACAGAAGACAAAAGTTTTTCTCGCAGGCATTTCTATCCATCAATATGAGTTGGTTTTGCTGGACGAACCAAGCAATCATTTGGATATTTTTGGCAGGCAACTGTTGTATGATTATATTCAATCTACAGAAAGTACTTTGGTTATCGTAAGCCACGACAGAAAATTACTGAACCTCTTAGATACCGTTTGCGAATTAAACTCAAATGGAATTAAAGTCTATGGTGGTGATTACGACTTTTATAAGGAACAAAAACAAATTGAAATAAATGCGCTTAACCAAGATATTCAAAGCAAGGAAAAGGACTTGAAAAAAGCCAAAGAGAAACAACGTGAAACTTTGGAACGTCAAAGAAAACTGGACACACGAGCAAAAAAAAGTAGTGGTAAAGCGGGGCTTCCTAAAATAGTTTCCAATGCTATGAAAAACAGTGCAGAGTTAAGTACTGCTAAAATAGCGGGTGTTCACACAGAAAAAATAGGAATTGTCAGAACTGAATTACAAAAGTTGCGTTCTTCCCTTTCTGAAATTAACCAAATGAAGTTTGGATTTGACAATTCAAAACTTCATAGAGGCAAAAATCTTTTTATTGCAAATAGTATTAATTTCGGGTACACAACCGAAAACTATTTATGGAGAGAAAATTTGAATTTTCAAATTGTTAGTGGGGAACGAATATCTGTAAAAGGAGCAAACGGTTCTGGTAAAACGACTTTAATAAAAATGATTTTGGGATATCTTGTACCGCAAATCGGCACAGTCTTTATTGCAGAAAACAAATCGGTTTATATTGACCAAGATTATTCGTTAATAGATAACAACCGAAAAGTTTATGAGCAGTCACAGCAATTTAATACTTTTGCATTGCAGGAACACGAAATAAAAATAAGACTAAATAGGTTTTTGTTCCCAAAAGAAGATTGGGACAAGCCTTGCAATGCTTTAAGTGGTGGGGAAAGAATGCGTTTGATGTTATGTTGTTTAAGCATTTACAATCAATCGCCAGACATCATAATCTTGGACGAACCGACCAATAATTTGGATATTTATAACATAGAAATACTAACAAATGCCATCAATGATTATCAGGGTACATTGATTGTCATTTCGCACGATGAAACTTTTTTAGAGCAAATAAACATAGAAAGAACAATTAATTTATAAAAATACAGCAGCTAACACGCGGTATAGCCAATAAGGGTTTCAGTGGTATGCGAAGGTTTGTTGCCCGCTTCAATTTTCGTGTAACTTGATAGGACATCGCCCGCAATCCCTTACTGTCCATACCGCCAACCGTTGTAAAGCATTAAAAAAAGACACCTATGGATACCATTGAGACAATTGAAAAAATGTTTTCTGAAATTGGACTTGACGACAAAAACAAACAAGTTCTTGCAGAAAAAATTCCTTGTTGAGCTGAGGCTATAGCCTGCAATGATAGAATTGACGAAGGCAGGAGCTTTCGCCTAACAGGGATTCTGTTTTAGATGCCGGAACAAGTCCTGCATGACAATACTGATTTAGCGATACCCCCTAGCTCGGCGTATAGAATAAGCGCACGAGGCAGCCTAAGCTGGTATCTTTTTCCTATTGTCCACTTTTTGTCTTACTAACTTTTGCCCAAACCGTCAAATAATTCTTAGCTTTACCTAGATTTTGCTTTTAGGCTTAAAAGTGCGGCTTGATGGAGAAAATCCATCGGAGGTAGAAGGCTTTTTAATCTACAGGGCATCAGTTTTAGAATCAGACTTGATACTACAACATGTCAACATTAAAGGTAACGATGGCTAATGCTTGCTAACGCACACAGGCGATAGGCAATTCTACAAATCCGTGCGAATAGCTTTTTAATAAGAAGGGTCAAATTAGCTGTTAGTGGCTGCTACAGCTTTCAACTTAAAAGCCACCGCGAAACTGAAAGGGCGATACCGAGTAGGGTGTTATTTTATTTTATTATTCATGTTAAAAAAAGGAGTGATGATTTTGGTAGCCGTAATGCTTTTCGGCTTTATTGCAAAAGCACAACCATCAAAAGTAGATAAGCCTACAGAATGGAAACCTAATACAACAGTACTCGTATCGGCTAATCAGCAATACAAACTTTCGTATCAGAGCGATGGTAATTTGGTTGTGTACGATAAAAGCAACAAACCAATCTGGAATACTAAAACAAATGGTAAAACACCCAATAGATTAGTGTTCCAGGCAGATGGTAATTTAGTTTTATATGGAGCAAATAACGTTGTTTTTTGGGCATCTAACTCAAATAGTAAGGGTGGAAAAAGTCTTCGGTTGAGCGATCAGGGCAGTTTAAGTATTTGGGACCAAAAAGCATATATTTGGAACACAGGAATCGATAAAGTTCTTTTACATGTAGGTAAGGTAAAATTCTTTAATGTTTCGAAAGGCTTTGGATTTATTAAAGATGCCAGCACAGGAAAAGAATATTTTGTTCACGCTTCAGGTTTAATTAATGATGTAAGAGAAAACGACGACGTAAGTTTTGATCTTGTAGAGGGCAAGAAAGGGTTAACAGCTATTAATGTCAAGCTCTTATAAAAAGATGAAATCATTTTTAAAGTTGCATAAAATGAAATAGTTAATGTTAGTTGTTGTTGCCTTTATGCTTTTCGGCTTTGTTGCAAAAGCCTTGTTCGACTGAGGCGATAGCCTCAGCCGAATCTATTCTGCAGGCTATAGCCTGCAATGATAGAATTGACGAAGGCAGGTGCCTTCGCCTAACAGGGATTCTGTTTTAGATGCCGGAACAAGTCCTGCATGACAATACTGATTTAGCGATACCTTGTTCGGCTGAGGCTATCGCCTCAGTCGAATCTATCCTTGTAGGCTTTGCCTACATAACGGATGTTAAAGAACCAGCCGAGCCAAAAAACGGCTAATTTTAAGGCATAAAAACGAGCCTATGTCAACAGGCTACAAAATAGGCAAAGACGATAGCGCCTACTACCTAACGTTTCAGGTTGTTGGTTGGGTCGATCTGTTTACGCGTCAAGTATACCGCGATATTGTAGTCGAAAGCATAAAGTTCTGCCAGGCGAATAAGGGGTTAAACCTGTTTGCCTACGTCATCATGTCGAACCATGTACACCTCTTAGCGCAAAGCGAGCAGGACGACCTTAGCGGCTTTGTGCGTGATTTCAAGAACTACACCAGCAAAAAGTTTCTAGAAGTCGTTCTGGGAGATAAAGAGAGCCGAAGGGAGTGGATGAAGGTTGTTTTTGCCTATCACGGTAAGCTTAAAAACAAGCAGACCTACCAAATATGGACGCACGAATCGCATGCCGAGCACGTGTTTAGCCAAAAGTTTATCGAGCAAAAAGTGAATTACATTCATCAGAACCCTGTTCGCAATGGCTTAGTTGCTAACGCGGAGGATTACCTGTATTCTAGCGCAAGGTGCTATGCTGGAATGAGCGGCCTCCTAGAAGTTATTCCGCTGGATTTTACATGGAAGACCTATCGGTAAGACAGGCAGGTGCCTGCTTGGATAGATTCGACTGAGGCAGGAGCTTCAGCCAAACAGGGCAGTAACTTTATAGGCTAGCAAACAAATGCTCTAGCGAGATTATAAGAAGAAAAAGAGCCAGCAAGATTTTCATCCGGCTGTTTTCAACCGTGAGCCTTCTTATTTGATCGCTCTCATACCTCTTCTTTCTAATCTTGAGATGGTCGAACAGAAAGAATATAAGGCAACCTGAAAATAGTGCAACGTTAAAAATACCAAAAGTCATAGTATTGCTTTTTAATCATCAAACATGCTCATATGTTGTGTTAACCTTTTTTCGTAAGCTGTATGATTATGTAGTTAAGTTGTTTTCAAAAATAGCCGAATTGAGCAGTGATGGTGCTTTCGTGTTGGTTAAACTGTATGATTTGACAGGTGTGTTGTAGCGCTTGTTGAGCTGAGGCTATAGCTCCATAGCCGTCAAGCTAAGCGATAAAATGCTACGAAGTAGCAAACCCTCAATAACCGCGGATGAAATCCGTGGACGCTGAACGCCACCCCTCTTTAGCAGCCCCGAACGGGGCTGACCCTTTTATGCGTACGAGCAGCATTTGGGGCGACCCCTTCGGGGCCGATTGCTTTCGGCCAAATGTCCGCGGGTTTAGCACCCACGGTTACTAATGGGGCGCTACGTTGTAGCGCGTTAATGCCACCCCTGTAGTCGTTTGAAGCCTTAGCTTGACGGCTATGGGATGGAGCCTTCGCCTAACAGGGATATTGGGCGTGAACCTAGCTCGGCATAGAATAAGCACACGAGGCAGCCTAAGCTGGTATTTTTTTCCTATTGTCCACTTTTTGTCTTCTGCCTTATTTCCCAAACCAACAAATCATAGTTAGTTTTACACGGATTTTGCTTTTAGGCTTGTTTTTGCTGCTTGTTGGCCAAATGCCATAGAAGTAAAGAGGCATTATGCAGCCTGCCGCTTAGCTTAACGGCTATGTGCAGATGCTTTAGCCGAATGGGGAGTGCTCAATTTTTTGAAATGTCCGTTGGAATAACCTTTAAAATGATAGTATACCTAATGAAGAAACAAAAGGAAATGCCGCTAAGCGGCAGTAAATGGTACACAGCGAACCGATACTTTAGCATGCTCTTAATGTTATGCATGGCGTATGGGATTACCCCTGTTGCAGCACAAAAAGCATCGAAACCAACCCTGTATAAGGTGGTGAAAGTAACAAACGGTTATTTCGATACGCCTTACCGTGCAACAACAAATGGCGAGGTGATTGGCGAAATGCCCAAAATGGCGGTTTACGAGGTTGTGGCCATCGAAGGGGACTGGGCAAAGGTTAAGTACAAAGGCGGCGAATACTATATAAAGAAGGAGCTGCTAATGAAGGTAGAGGCACCGGATATGGTATGTTCGGCCTGGGCAAAAGAATGGCTGTCGTACGACGGAATATACCGGGGCACTACAGGAGAGTGGAAAGGCGTGGCAGACGACTGGTCAAAACCAATCACCCGTGCGGAAATGGCTGATATGCTTGTTAATGATATAATGGGGAGTATGTATGGTAGTTGGGCTTTAAAAGCGACATTGCCGGGTGCCATAAAATCTAATGGTGGGAATTATTTTACCGATTCCAAAGATTTTCAAGAGGGGCGTCTGGCCTATTGGGGGATTGTTCCTACAGGGAAGTTTAACCCTGCTGGCAGCATTACCTACGATGAATTTACGAAGCTCCTTGTTAAGCTAATGGCTTACGACAAAAGATATATCCGAGAAGGAGGTGGCAGCGAATTTACCAAAGCAGATATTACGAAGTTCGCTATTGGTGGCAACAAAGCGGCAACCGCGAAATGTACCAAGGAACAGGCGAAAATCCTTTGCGACAAAGTCCTTTGTTGGCGTAATGAGATGGCATTTATTACCGGTGCAAAGTTTGAAGACGGAAATTACGATGGTACTACGTATGTTTACAATGGTGCCTACACCATTAAAACGATGCTTGGGAAAAAGCCAAATCAGCCGCATCTTTTTGTCAATGCAGAGGGCAAGGTTGAGCTGAACAGCAGGAAAAAGCAGCAATTTAAAATTACCTACAAAAAAAGTTTGCTTAACAAGGATAGACAGGTTATGCAGCTATATACCATCCAGACGACCGATGGCAAATACCTTGGTATATCCGGTACCCCGATGAACGGAAGCCGCCTTATTGCCCAAAAGAACGAGTTTCTGTGGTGGATTGAAACCGGGTCGTCCGAAGATGGCCAGGCCACCAGTTTTATCGAAGACCCGAATAACTTCCATCAGGTAATCAATGTTTCGGGTTTTAAAACGAATGACGGCACACCCATCATTTCCTGGTATTGGAAACATGGAACAGGCGCCGACGCGAATAACTGCAAGTTCATCTTCAGTAAAGTAAAGTAGGTGTCGAGAGCATAATAAAGACCGCAAAAGGAGTAGAAAAAGATGACAAGCTATCTAAGGATTACATTTTCCGCAATCTGTATTTTAATGCTAGTAGGTGTACAGGCTCAAAAGAAGGTTACCTATGGCAAGAGCACGTTTACGTTGTATAAGCCGCTACCCGATCTGGCGCCTACTCCTGTTTGCGGCTTTGCACCCGATGTTCCGGGATATACCCTTAAGAGCAAGAACTATGGCCCGGGTACCTACTATTGCTATGCGCCGGGCAATGTTCCCAAAACCAGCTATAGGTGCATCCTTACCGAGATACGCGATTGGGTGGGCTACCGACCTGATGTGGTTAAGGAGCTTGCTGCCAAAAAAGGCTTGGTACAGATGGATGAAAAAGCCATCAAGAAGATGTTCAAGAATACACGCCTACCCAATGGAGGCTTGATGTATAAGCTAACCGAAACATCCTGGATATGGTTCTATATCCAAGAGCTGCAGAATTGTGGGCCAATAGCATGGGGGTCGCATGAAGAGTATGTTCTTGGAGTTTCGTTCATCGAAAGAGTTCCCCAGCAAACCGAGGTTGTGCTCGATCGGCTATATCGTTTCTGGAACGATGGCGTAAAATTTTCCGATTATGCCAGCGTTAACCAATCCAACTTTAAGACAAAGCCATCTGCACCAACCGATCAAAACCCCAATAACTTTGCCATTGGCGATGTGCTAAATCCGAAGAAAGGCTTCTACAGGCTCTCTTTTGAGGGTGGAAAGCCAACCTACGTATGGCATAGCTACGAAAAGGTTGTTGCGGAGAATCTTCAAAAACCAGACTTTGATGCCAATGGAGCTGTTGGTTACAACGATCTGCTAACCGCATTCGATTATGAGATGAATGCAGTAAAAGCAGGGCAAAACGTATATTTCAGCTATAGCGTAAACTCTCGTTTTTTACGTGATATAGAACCGGGGCGTACTTGGCAAAAAGAGATGGCTCTCCGTAAGGAGAGTGATGCTAAAATGAAAGTGGAGCTGCAAAAGATAAATAAAGCCAATGGCGCTGCACTCGAAAAAATGTATAAGGAGATTTTTAAGTAATAGCTTTGCAAAAGCTACACGTTCATACTCTAATTGTCGAAGTAGTTTGCTATCAACCATTAAAACAGCATTGTTCGGATGAAAAAGATTTTAATAGTAAACGGCCATCCCGATAGTGAGAGCTTTTGTGCCGATTTAGCAGCTAGCTACAAAAGGGGAGCCGAGCTTACTAATGCCGATTGTAAGCTGGTCAACTTGATCGATTTAGATTTTGATTTGAATCTGCATTACGGGTACAGAAAGCGTACCGAGCTAGAGCCTGATTTACTAAAAGTTCAACAGGATATTTTAGATTCCGATCATTTGGTATTTGTTTATCCTACATGGTGGGGAACCTATCCTGCGCTATTAAAGGGATTTATTGATAGAGTATTTCTACCAAAGTTTGCCTTTAAATATCGCGAGAACTCCCTGCTTTGGGATAAGTTACTGAAGGGTAAATCTGCACGGCTAATTGTAACAATGGATACGCCCAAATGGTACTATTGGCTGATGTATAAAAGCCCTGGTCACAATTCAATGAAAAAGGGGATATTGGAGTTCTGCGGAATCAAACCCGTTAAGATTACGGCATTAGGTCCAATAAAAATGTCGAATGACGAAAAGCGACAAGCCTGGATAAACAAAGTTGAGAAGTTGGGACAAAAACAAAGATAAAACCTCAGAGATTTCGCCTTTAACTTTCGAGGTTGCCTCGAGTAGAAGCTAAACGAAGTTAGATGAAGATGGACGAAGTTAAAAGAAGGGCTTACGCTCAATTTTTGCCATATTATAATCGAAATACTGGGTTCTAAGGTTGGTGCAAGCCATTCTTTTAATTCCATGTAACGTCCTGTAGCTTCGTCTAACTTCATCTATTTTAAAAGCGAAACCCTGGATAAAACCCGATAAGTGGGGGCTAATAAGTCAAAAAGTTATATGGGAGCCGTAAAGAGTAAGGAAGTATGTTAAGAAAGGCGTTAACCGAATACGTAGGCCAATTTATTGAGCTTACTGATGAAGAGGCAAGAGCATTGGAGGGCATCTCGTCCGTTAGAGTGCTCTCCAAAAAGGAGTGCTTTGCCGAAGTCGGGAAGGTATGTACAAAGGCGCTATTCGTTAATCGTGGCTATTTCCGCTTTTACCACCTCGACCTAAATGGGAATGAGATTACCAGCGATTTCTACTTTGGCCCATGCTTTATAACCTCGTACACCAGCTTCATTACTGCAAAACCATCGTTTGTGAATGTGCAGGCAATGGTTGATATGGAAGTTTTGGAATTTTCTAGGGACGACCTTTACGGTCTCTACCTTAGCTATCCCTCCATCGAGCGGTTAGGTCGCATGGTGGCCGAAGCCGTTGCAATAGCATCCGAAGAGCACCTGTTCCTGCTGCTAAATCAATCGGCCGAGATGCGGTATAAGCGGCTTATGGAGAGGAATCCCGACTATGTGAATACAATACCCTTACAGTATATCGCTTCGTATCTCGGAATCACCAAGGAAACCCTAAGCCGAATGCGGAAGGCCATAAAGTAGCTTTTTTGATATTTGTCAAAAGAAATCGTTTTTGTTCTGCGGTACTTTGCAACAAAAGTAAATGCGAAATGAGAATGATTTCACTGAATTTTTGGGCTTTTGCTTGCGTTTTACTGCTTAGCTCGTGCCAAAAAGAGGAGCTCTCCTTTACACAGGGGGATGTTAAAATTGATATTGAAGCCGGAGATGGCTGGTTGCACGACTTTCCTCTATTCCTTGGCTTAACCAAAAAGAATCCGCCACAGTTTGCCGTATGGATCGAAGATACGGAAGGTCGCTACCTCTCTACTGTATTTGTAACCTATAAGATTGCTACCGAAGGCTGGCTGTCGAATAATGGCAACCGACGAAAAGAGGCTCTTCCTTACTGGTGTTACCAACGAGGATGCGTTTATGAAGATGGGTTGCTGTTGCCTACAAAGGAGAATCCTCTAGTAGATGGAATAACCGGGGCAACTCCTAAGGCTAGTAAAACAATTAGGGTACATCCTTTAAATCTCGAAAAACCATTTGTTGTAAAAGCCGAGTTCAACCACTCGGTTGATTTTAATAGCTTCTTTCCCGAAAATGCAAAGAATGGGACGGATGGCTATTCGGGGGGTAAGATGGGAAGCGGACAACCTGCAGTGGTTTACGCTGCTACCGTTTACCCCGAAACAAAACAAGTGGAGCTAACGCTTGTAGGGCATAGTAGTCCGGATGGTACAGATGGTAAGATTTATGAAGATATGGAGAAGCTAACCTCCGCAAAATCTATTGTCAAAAGAATCACGCTAACTATAAACTAAGAATTAGATGAAAAGAAGGGTATTCGGACTAGTATTTATGCTACTATTAGCATTTGGGGCAAAGGCCCAAAAGATGAATCAGCTCTCGCTTCAATTCTCATATAACCAGCTAGAGCTGGGCTATCAGCGTAATCTGCTATTCCATAACATGTGGGGCGAGGCGTTTGTAGGCATAGGAAATCAGGACATCAACAGCCGTTTTGATGATTTTTTGGCAGGCGTAAGGGTGGGGGTGTCCGCTTTTTCAACCGAGAAAAACGTCGTAGCCCTTAATGCAGTAGCTGGTGTTTACATTCCAAATAATAGCTACTACAATGCTGCCGCACCTTTACTTGGGGGAGGCATCAGGTATGTTCGATTTATTGGTAGGCAAAATAGGCATAGCGTACTTATAAGCGCAGGTTACCAGTACGGCAAACGCGAGTACAAGCAGGAGTACCACTCTGAGGCACTACAGGTTGAAACTATAGGCGTTTTTAAAGTGGCACCACTATACTTTTCGGTAGGGTATGGGTTTAACTTTTAGTTAAGGACTAACCTTTTCCTTTCGCCACGAGGTGGCAGCATGTCAAAACCACGCAATAGCGTTCGTGCATGCTTATTGCCCTTACATGGCGCAGATCATTTGTTCGAATACCAGCCCAAGGCAACGCCTTGGGCTGGTATTCGTTATGCACCTTAACGCTGGTTTTTCTAGCATAACGTCTAAAGGTAGAAAGTAGGATATGTAGCAGAATCTGTTTGTTCCCATTCCTTTTAACGTAGCGCTTGATCGGCAATTGGGCGAAAAGTGTGATCTTTGGGTCGAAGTTCAGAGCGTTAGGTGTCGAAGGCTCTGATTTGTTCGGTAAGTATTATCTTCAGGATATAACCATTTTATTACAAGAAGAGAGCAGCAGACGATGTTAAACCATAACTAAACCTGCTGTCATGAGCTTTAGCTGTATACACGACTACATTGTACGATCGAGCTACTCCAACTTTAACACCATTCGACATTTCGTTCAGGATGGCGATTGTACGGGGAATACAATATCGAATAGCGGCTACCTGCAACCCGAAATAGAGTACATCGAAGAGGCCGACTCGAAGCCTAAAACAATTGCGGCCCACTTTTTCGATCTTACCTTTCTTTGCCAAAAGGATAAGGACAAGGGACGCGAGCACCTGTGGCATCTCCTTCGTTCTAACGAAGGCAACGAGGAATCTAGGGTAATTGTTTACGCATCGCGCTTGCGGTATCTGCGCGAAAAGCAGGAGCAGATTAGCCGGATTACATTTGTCGAAAACGGCTACGTGGTTCCATCGTCTACCGCAAATAGGTATACCGACAATCATATCAGCCAAAAGGGGGCAATTCTTCTCGACCTAATACAGCAGCTTTATCCGGTTCCCGACTTCTGTGTGCTTACGTCGAGCGCTTTCTTCTTAAACGAAGACGAAAAGAAAGTCCACATAAGGAGCGCCATCGATAATCTAGAGAAGATGACGCAAACGCGCCTTGGCGACAGCAACAACCCGCTGGTTTTTGCCATGCGCTCGGCAACATCGTTCTACATACCGGGCTTTTTGCCCACCTACCTGAATGCCGGAATAAATGCTACGGCTTATGGAGCCCTTAAGGTGAAGTATGGGGCAAAGGTTGCTGGGAAAATATACATCAACAACCTGCAAACTATTTACCGCATTCTGTTTCCTGAGGATGCTGGTAGTGAGATCTGTCAGCCTATTACAACGTTTGTTTCGGTTGCCGATATCGAGGAGCGAATCGCCATTCTGGTTGATGAGATAGGGAGGGTTAACCAGGAAATTCTTACCGATGCCTTTGCCCAGATCTGCTTCTTTGTTGATAGCATGTACGACTTCTTTATCAAGAATCAGGACCTGGTGTACACGCTTAAGAAGGGCGATATTTCCTATCCTTCCATCATCATGCAAAAGATGGTGTGGACCATCCGTAACGACGATTCGTACCCAGGGGTGCTCTACAGCCGCCACTCGCGTACTGGTCTCGGACGGCAGATCGAGAGCGTTCGTAACATGTTTGGCGATGATATCATGACCGGCACCATCGACCGTAACGACACCGAGTTCTTCGATAGGGCGGAGGTTAAGGATACCTTTCCGGCAATCTACCACTTTGAGCCTTGCCTTCCTAACCTTGAGAAGCTGCTGGAGTCGCCCGTTACCATCGAGTTTGCTGCCGAGACGCGTAAGAATGCGCACCTTTTTGCCATACTACAGCTGAATGCTTCGGAGCTTACGGGGCGTTCGACGCTGCTTTCGGCCATCGATATGTACGAGAAGCGGGTGATATCGGGCGAACGGGCAATTAAGCTGGTGCAGCCCTACCATCTGAAGCAGATCTTCTCGGAGCGCATTGATGATAAATCGATAAACGAGCTTACCTTCTTTTGTGGCGGTATCTCCGTTCTCCCTCGATCGGCCGTTACCGCTCGCATATTCTTCTCTACGGCAAAGGCGCTGGAGGCAAAGCGGAACGGCGAAAGGGTTTGCCTGTGCAAGGAGACCTACGTTCCTTCGGATACCATTATACTTTGCGAGCTCGATGCCATAATAAGCCTTACCCCGGCAGCGGTACATGTGGTAACTTCGTGCCTGGGATACGGCGTTCCGGCCTTTATCAACCTCAACAAGTACAACGTAACGCTGCTAAGCCAGTCGCTAGTAAATAAGGACGGGGTAGCCCTAAACGAGGGCGACTGGATAACCCTTTCGAGCAAGCACCAGATGATTCTTATTGGCAAGGCAAGCTATGCTCCGGCGCGTTTTCAGAAGTTTTTGGAGGGGAATCATTTGGATATGCAAGCAAAGGAGGAGCGCGTTTTTGTTAATATGGAGGTGGCCTACCGTAAGTACCAATCGATAGTTCGTTCGCTCGACCATAACGAGATCACCACGTTAAGCGATCTGACAAAGATTATCCGCATCGACTTGCAGAAGAACCACGAGAAGGCCTCTCCGCTGGTTTGCTGCTGGTTCGATGCGAACGAGGATCTTTATGTTGAGCAGATTCTGAAAAGCGAGCTGGGAACCCATCAGGATCAGTACATGATTTACGACTTGTATACCACCGATAGAAAGGTGCGCTTCTTTAAAAAGGTTATTAGGGTATGCCAGGATCGGCAGCTAAGCGGGTACTTGGCCGGATCGTTTATGCTTGGTCGGTTTATACGGTTACAGCATCCTACCAGCTTTTGGCGCGAGATGAGTGCCGAAGAGGTTGTCTTTCTGCTCGACGAATACATCCTCTTCGAGAAGTATCTGCAGGTTTTGAACGATGTGGGAGAGCGCCATATCAACCGCGCCCGAAAGATTATCCTTAACGATGGGATTAGCAGCGTGGCTCTTGGCCACATCGACCCATCGGTATTTGTAACCCTTAAGCTGGTGTTTAAGGATTGGGATAGGGTTGAGGCGCTTGCTAAAGAAGACTACGATGCCGATACGCTTTACCTTGTGGGGTTGCTTAAGCGCTCCTTTGGTTGCTTCTACGATTACCGCCAGGATTGGTCGGTGAATAGGTTAAAGGCAATATGCGAAAAGGAGGGTGTCCCAATTCCCGAAGAGGAAATGGTGTAGAGTATTTAGCATCGTTTGGAGTCTTTGAAATGGCAATACAAAAAGGCCACCTTCCTGTTCTATCAGGTTGGTGGCCTTTTTTCTGCTGATTATGAGGGTTGGCTAATTCTTTTATTTCCTGTACACGTCAGAGGCTCCCGATTTCGAAACCGAAATGCTTTTAGGGTTTCCGTAGTAGGTTACATCCGAGGCTCCGGAAGCGTCTATTTTAACTGATTTGGTTGCAGTAACTATGGCATCCGAACCACCCGACGATTCGATGCTGCATGTTTGGGTCGCCAGCTCTTTTGCTTTTACGTCGCTACCACCGCTGCAGTCGAAGGTGGCAAAGTTTGCCGATCCTTTTAGGTAGGTATCGCTACCTCCTGATGTTTCGCACTTAAGCGATTCAACGTCGATGGTGAGACGAATATCTGCTCCACCGCTAGCCTCAATGCTTAGCGATTGGCCCTTGATGGCGGTATTATCTTTCGTGTAAACATCGCTACCACCAGATGCTTTAATTCCCTCAAGCGTCTTGTATGAAAGGTATATCTTGATGCCCTTGGTTGTTTTGCGAATGCCTTCTTTTAACTTGAAGATAAGGGTGTTGCCCTCCTGTATAACCTCTACTGCGCTGATAACATTCTTGTCGGTTACCAGTTCGGCCTGGTTTTTACCCGATGGATCGAGGTAAAGATCGATGCCTGACGATACTGAAACGTTCTTGAAGCTGGAGAGCTTAAAAACTCGCTTGCCCATTTCGCCGTTTCCAACAATTCCTCTCGAGAAGATTTGAGCATTGGCAAAAAGTGTAGCAGCGGTAAGGGCTATAACTGCTGCAAGTTTAACTATTTTCATAGGGGTAATATTTGTGTAAGTTTTCATATAAGACGTACTGCCTTGGGATAAGTTACAGCAAACCCTAAAAAAAATAGTTCTCCATTTGCTTGCTCGGTAGGCTACTCCTCCTTCATCTCGTCGATTAGTGCTTTAAGAACTTTGCCGTAGGCGCCGTAGAAGTGGTTTACCCACCAGTGAGCACCATAACCAATAAAGAACATTATCAGAATTAGGAGGGTGGCCAGGGGAAGAATCGTCGTAGAGCTTACTCCGAATTTGCTGATGTTATGGGCGACGTAGCTGCTCTGGTAGCTGGCCATAAGCATTATGGCTATGGCAAATGGGGTTATAATAAAGGTGAACGATTTGTACATTTCCATATTAAGCCTTAACTCGTAGTACAGCTCGTAGAGGCTGTCCTTGGTGTTCAGTTCTATATTACTTGTATGCCGGAAGAAGTTGTAAAACTTTGCTAGGTAGTAAATGGATATGGCAACCATAACCGCATAGAGCAGGTAGAAGGCAAGGTAGAGGTTTTCGTTCATCTGAAAGATTTGGGGGATGAAGCCGAAAAAGGCCATTGCTGCGAGCTGCGAGTAGAACTCGTTTCGCATGTTGCGGCGTATTTGCTCAATTGGGTGCTGAGCCTTTCGTAGCAGTTTAACGCTTTGGGGAATTTCCATTTCGTTTCCCGATTCGTTGTCCCATGCCGATTTAATCTCGTCAAAATTCATAGCCGTTCTTTTTAATAATTAGTTGTAGCTTCTCCTTTGTTCTGTTTAGCCTTACGCGGGCATTTCCCTCCGATATGCCTAGGTCTTGCCCTATTTCCTTGTGCGATCGTCCTTCGAGGAAGAGGAAGATGAGCGCCTTCTCGATGGGCGAGAGCTCCTGCACCGCCTGGTAGAAGTGGGCTAGCTGGTCTTCCTTTTCGGCTGACTGATCGCAGTCGGCAATATCGATCTCGGGATGCGATCGTATGCAGTCGGGCCGCTTCTTGTTCTGCCGGATGTTGGTAATGGCCGTATTAAGGGCCACACGGTACATCCAGGTAGAGAACTGGCTTTGCTGCTTAAAGGTGTCGTACGATTTCCATAGCTGAATGATGATCTCCTGCACGAGATCCTTCTGCTCGTCGGGAGTGGCAACGTAGGTCTTGGAAATCTTGTAAATTATCCCTTTATGCTGTTCTACTAGCGCTAGGAATTTCTGCTCCTTTGCCTTCAAGATGCTTGTTTTTAGTGCTTCGTTGATTTATGTGTTTTCTAATGGTTTGCATAGAGCAACTCTGGTAGCCAATATTCGGCATTTTTATTGATATTGCGCGGTAAGCCTTGATGATTTCCACCTTCGTGTGCCGGATAGCGCAGGGGGTGTTCCTGTTCTGTTCGCCACGGAGGGAGTACCTCTTCGGTTAGGCTTTTGGCTCCTTCTATACCGGGATGCCGTTCTTCTGCTGAATCCTTTGTGGCGACTATCGCTGTAAGGGCTACGAGTGTCGCCGTGCAAGTCCTGTTCATCTTCTTCCTATTGGTTGAACTCATACAGTAGGTAGCGATATGGCCAGATTTGTTACATGGTGTTCCTAAAAAAAATACATTTGCAACAGATTACCCTAACTTATTGATCAATCCGATATGACCAAACAAATTCTAGCCTTTCTATGCCTTCTTGTTCTTGGCGGCTGCACCTCCGTAAAGCAGTACAACCGTAAGCTTGCCGAAACAAAGAGCCCCAAGGATCTACAGGAGGATGTCGACTACCTATACCGTAAGCTGCAGGCTTACCATCCCCAGCTCTACTGGTACATCAGCAAAAAGGAGCTCGACTACAAGTTCGATAGCCTGAAATCTTCGATCACCGAACCAATGACCAGCCAGGAGTTCTACTACAAGGTGGCGCCGGTGGTGTCGAGCATAAAGGAGGGGCATACGCAGCTAATCCCGCTTAATAGGGCTTTTAAAAGAAAGGATTGGGATAGCCTAAATGTCGAAAAGTTTGGCGCTACGCCATTCGCCAAGCTGAAGTTTGGGATATTCGACAACCGGCTTTACATCATCAAGAATGATTCGTGGAATAAGGATATTCTACCTGGAACCGAAGTGGTGGCCGTTAATGGCATTACCGCTCAGCAGCTGCTCGACAAGTACCGAAGTACGCTAACGGCTGATGGCTACGTAACCACCTTCAGGGATAAGATGCTGGGCAACCGCTTTGCTCGATACTTCTACCGCGATTTCGACTTTACCGATAGCCTAACCTGCCAGCTGCGCTACAACGATACCCTACGCACGGTGCTGCTTAAGCGTACCATGCCTAAGGATACTGCTAAGAGCAATACCAAGGTAAAGGCTCCTAAGGTGAAGCTTACGGCAGCGCAGCGCGATAGCGCCCGCAGCGAGAAGAGGCGGCGCGTGCTGCTCGGCTACAACAGCGACGAAAAGATCTACAGCAAGAACCTCTCCTTCTACGAGAAGGATAGCAGCATCGCCATCATGAAGCTGAACGACTTTTCGGGTGGGCAGTACGAGAAGTTCTACCGTAAATCGTTCAAAACGCTCGACTCGCTTAAGGTGAAGACCCTGATTATCGACCTGAGGAATAACCCAGGAGGCCGCGAGGCGGAGGTTCGTAACCTGTACTCGTATCTGGCCGATACCAACTTCGCCTTCCTCAAGAAGATGGAGGTAACCTCGCCCAAGAGCGTCCTTGTTACCTCCATATTTAAGGGCAGTCCGATTTTGGTCGACCTTTTCATCCTTCCATTTTACCCTATTTATGCCACCTACGCGCTATCCCATTTAAGTAAGGGCGCCGATGGCAAGTACTACCTCCGCTTAGGAAAGACGGTCAACAAAGCCAAGGACCCACGCTTCAGGGGGCAGGTTTACGTGCTGATTAACGGGGGAAGCTTCTCGGCCTCGTGCATCATATCCTCTAACCTTAAGGGCTCTAAGCGGGCAACCTTCGTTGGCGAGGAGACCGGAGGAGCCTTCAACGGAACGGTTGCCGGAAGGATGCCGCTCTTCGAACTGCCCAACTCCAAGTTAAAGGCGCGCATTGGCCTGTTCTGCATGCGCCCCGAGCACCAAACAGAGCCAGATGGGCGTGGAATTATTCCCGATATCGCCATCACCCCAACCCTCGACGATGCCTTGAAGGGAAATGATCCCGAATTGAATTGGGTTATTGCCAAGGTAAAGCAGGAGAGGGAAACGGCAAAATAATAAAGAAGAAACGGGTTTAAACCCGTCTCTTCTTTGTGTTACAGATGTTTTTATTGGGAATATGAATTATTCTGGTGCTACAGAACCTATGTCATAGATGGCTGTAACCTATCCCAGATGTGGGTATAACCAGTACCTAGAGAGGGATAACCTATCTCTGAGGTGGGTGAAACTATTGAAGGTGATAGGTTATACCCACGTTGAAGATGGGTTAAACCTATCTAGGAGGTAGGTTAACCGGTGGTAGGGGATGATGGTTAAACCCATCATAAAGGTCGGTTTAACTAGTAGATGTGATAGGTTATACCGATGTTGAAGATAGGTATAACTTACCTTGGAGGCTGGCATAACCATATCCATAATACCTTTTGTGATTTCTTTATAGCCACTGATCTTTTTAAAAACAAGCAAGCCCCATCGTCAATAATGGCGATGGGGCTTGCGGTATATTAAATCCGTATCTACGATTGCATGTTGCGAACAACCTCCTTTATTACCTGTACGTTCGACTCGAAGATGAGGTTCTCGTCGGGTAGGGGAGAGCTCATGGGTACTTCCTCGCGAACGAAGGCCATCTTGCTGGCAAAGGGCTGCTGACCGCTGCAGTGGAACTCCGTTGCTCCGGTCTTCATCAGTTCGGCGATGTTGCCGGCATTTACCCCACTGCCTGGCATGATGATGATGCGACCGTTGGCTTGCTCCACCAGCTGCTTAAGCAGCGGTGCGCCATCGATGGCCTTGGCTTGCTGTCCCGAGGTTAGAATACGGTCGGCTCCGGTGGCAATCACATCCTCTAATGCCTTAACAGGATCGGAGGCCCTATCGAAGGCGCGGTGGAAGGTGAACGATAGCGGACGTGCCAGCTCCACCAGTTCGCGGGTGCGCTCCACATCGATGCTTCCATCGGCATGTAGTATGCCGCACACCACGCCGTTGCAGCCTAGCTGCTTAACCATGCGGATGTCCTCCTTAATGGTTTCAAACTCCACATCGGTATAAAGGAAGTCGCCCGAACGGGGACGAATAAGCACGTTTACGTCGATGCTTAGGTTCTTACGAGTAAGGGCAATAGTTCCGTACGATGGGGTAGTGCCCCCTAGTACAAGACCTTCGCATAGCTCTACACGTTGGGCTCCGGCTGCCTGCGCGTTAATGGCGCTCTGCACCGAGCCCGAGCATATCTCTAATGTCATTCTGTTTGTGTTTTTATTAGTATGTATCACGAATCACGACGCACGTATCACGAATACTGAATAACAATAATTCGTGATATTATCACCAAGAATAGTTGGCGTAAGTTTCGTGATACTTGATACGTGTGTCGTGATACATTAGTCATGATGGCTTTTGGCCTATCGTGTTACGTTCTTCAGAATAGTTTCGCCTAGGGCGATGCTGTATCCTTCGGAATAGTAAACGATCTCGCCTTTGGCGTTGATTACCGATACCTGTGGGGCCTGTGCACCACCGTTGTTACCGCACATAAGGTCGATGGCATTGCCAACATCGCCCGAAGCATCGTATCCCCAAACCACATTCTTAGGTAGACCTAAGTAGTTGGCCGGGTTGAATCCTGGGATTAGGCGACCGCTTCGAACGGTAAGGATAATGGTTCCTCCCCATTTGTCTAGGCGATCCTTAACAGCCTTCATATCCTCGATAAGGTGCTTAGTAGGCTCCTTGTCGGGATCGATTACGGCTACCACTACACCCTTGTCCGATTGGAAGTCGGCCAGCTTGTGGTTGCTCGATGGCTTGGTTAACGTGCTGAAGGTGGCCTCCATGTTAGCCTTGCCCAATACCTGATCGCCAAGTACGATAGGACGAATTTCGATAGGGCATTCTTCCTTGCTATTTGCGGTGATGTTGAAGTAGCGGATATTGCAGAATACCGAACCATCGTTGGCGCGGTTGCCGGTCATCACGCGGTAGAAGCCTGGCTCCAGGCTAAGCGTAGCAGGGAAGGTGGCCACCTCTGACGATCCTTCGTAGTCAAGTGTGGTAAACTGTCCGTTCTCTAGCTTAGCGATGGTGTAGTTAGGGTAGTATTGTGGTGTAAACGACTTATCCTTCGATGGGTTGGTAAGCGTCAGCGTTCCTCTGGCAGTAGTTGCTGGGCGCGATGCCTCGAACTGTACATCTACCCAAGCACCGTTGCTGTAGTACTGTGGAGTACGGGTAGCAGGCTCGAAGCGGGCAGGGATATCCAGCGTTCTACAGATGGTAACGAAAAGTAGGTTGCGCGAGTAGCGGTCGGCCACGCGGTGGTTGAATACAGCCTCGGGGCTAAGCGGAACGTTGTAGTAGTTCGATACGGTATCGAGCGCTACCTCCTTCTTAATCCACTCGGCAGCAGCTATTGGGTTGCTACGGATTTGCTGTTGAAGGCTGGCTGGTAGCTGCTGCTTTAGGAAACTGCGCCATGGGGTAATCCACTCGCGACCTACGCGTACGCCCCAAACAAACTTCTCTACGATGTCCGATGCAGGAGCAACGTTGCTTAGGCTGGCAAGGTGGTTGTTGAGGATAGCTGCTGTGAAATCGTGAAAATCCTTTTCGGATAGCGATTTTAGGATGGCGATTCCTGCATGTAGGTTGTTGCTGTTTAATCCCTCTACAAACTGCTTAAGCTCGCGCCAGTTGCCACGGCTTTGAATAAAGAAGGTGTGGATATCAGCAGGAGCAAGCCCCTTGCTGGTTGCCAAGCGTGCCACAGAAGCCGAATCGATAAAGGTGGCAACGTAGCTGTTGCGGATGCTATCCTCTATGTGCAGGCGCTTGTTGTTGAGGGCTGCCTTCTCGGCATTAGCTGCAGGTACCGATAGCGCAATAGGAGGGGTTAACTCCAGCAGCTCGGTACGGTTGGACTTATTTGGTTCAGCAATCACTACTTTTTGCACACCGTTGCTGGTGGCCTTAACCTTAGTAAATCCGTAGCGGCCACCCTTGGATGCCCAAACGATAAGATCGCCATATCCGGTGATGGCAGAGCTGGTTCCTTGTACGCTGCTGTACTTGGTGGCAATGGGGTAGAACTCGGCGTAGTTGTACACCATGAACTCCACCTTAGCGCCCTTTTCTGGTTTCCCGGCAGCGTTAACCACCAATACGTCCACCTTGCGGGTATTGGTGTAGTTCTTTAGTAGGTTGATACGGGTAAATAGCGGATCAGCCTCAAGGACCTCTTCTGGGCCTTTATACTTTCCAAAAGCAACGGTATGGGTCATCATTGCTCGTTTGGCTGGACCAGCAAACCATCCTAAATCGAGGTCAGACTCAGGTTCGCAGGCTCCCATAAAGTGCCATTGTCCATCAATCCAAACTTCTACCCAGGCGTGGTTGTCGTCGGTGTGCGCCCAACGTGGGGTGTATACCTGACGTGCAGGAATGCCTACTGCGCGAAGGGCGGCAACGGCAAAGGTGCTCTCCTCGCCGCAACGCCCAAAGGCGGTGCGAACAGCGGTAAGCGGACCAGAGGTGCGCTCGTCGGTGCTGCGGTAAGTAACCTTCTCGTGGCACCAGTGGTTTACCTCGAGGGCAGCATCGTGCATGTTCATTCCCTTAATTCGATTCTTAAGTTCATGGAAAAATACCTGACGAGCCGTATCTGTATATTCATTGTTGATGCGGTAGGGAAGTACGAAGTGGCGGAAGATGTTGTCTGGAATTGTTTTGCCCCAGCTGAAGAAGCTGCGTGCCTCGAGGCTGGATTTTACCTGTGCATGAACGTACTTGCCACTGTGCATGGTGATGTCGCTAAGCGGCATATAGGCTACTAGGAACTTCATTGCTTCAGCTTCCTGCTTGGGTAGCTTGCCGTTTACGTAGGTGAGCAGTTCGGGAACCTTTCCCTTAAACTGCTTCTGACGAGCCATCAGCTGCTGGTTAATTTGCTGATTCAACTTGGCGCTCTCGTTATTTGCTTTGGGTGCTGCGCTAGCGCTTGCCAGCATCAGTAGTGCTCCAAAGGCAACAAGTAGTCTCTTTCTCATTCGAAATAAGTGTTTGAGTAATATTAGTAGTTAGCTGCGTATCCTTACCCATTAGTAAAGTGCGCATTTACGAGTGGTTGTGGCCAAAGATATAAATAAAATACTGTTTGAGATGACTTAACTTCAAAGGTGTCAAAGTGCTTCACAAAAAATACGATGTGTTTTGATAATATGTATTTCGATGTTGTTTACATAAGGTGAAAGTTCCCCTCGGAGTATCATCTTGTGCTTGTTACGGAACCGAGCGAAGCGTAGTTAATCTGAGAAATCTTCCAAAATTTTTAGAATCTATTGGATTCTAATTTAGATGCCGGGACAAGGACAAGCCCGGCATGACAGCCTTGATTGAGCGATGTGCATATCTAAACGATATTGATATGCATTTCTTTAACTTCGTCTAACTCCATCTCTTTCGTTTAACTTCTTATTTATTATATGGGATTGCTATATTTGCCAGCCGTTTAGTTTGGCACAATCTCATTTAAAAGCTCATATATGCCCTTTACCTCCCTCGGACTATCCGAACCATTGCTCAAAGCGCTAGCTCAGCAGAACTACTCAAAAACTTACCCCATTCAGAAACAGGCAATCCCTGTTGTGCTGCAGGGACGAGATATGCTGGGTATCGCCCAAACGGGTTCAGGGAAAACGGCCAGTTTCGTTCTTCCCATTCTGGAGATGATGCGAAGGACTGCACCATCAAAGAACCGTCATGTTCGTACGCTGGTGCTGGTGCCTACTCGCGAGTTGGCTATTCAGGTGGAGGAGGTGTTTCGCCTCTTTGGCGATGGACTCCCCGAGCGTATCAAGAGTTTGGCTGTATACGGTGGTGTATCCATCAACCCGCAGATGATAAAGATGCAGGGGGTGGAGATACTGGTAGCAACACCAGGCCGTCTACTCGACTTGGTAGATTCGAATGCGGTAAGCCTATCAGAGGTGCAGATGTTGGTGCTCGACGAGGCAGATAAGATGCTCAACCTTGGCTTTCGTGATGAGATGGCCGACATCTTTAAGCTGTTGCCTGTTAAGCGTCAGAACCTGCTCTTCTCGGCAACGCTAAGCAAGGATGTTACCATGCTCAACGATATTCTGCTGCACGATCCTGTTGTGGTAAAGGTGGAGGCTGAGGAGCAAAACCTCGACAACATCACCCAGCTGGCCTACTACGTAACACCCGAGCGAAAAGGACCGCTGCTCCGTTACCTTATTGATCAAGAGAACATGGAGCAGGTGCTCATCTTCGTCTCCGAAACCATTCGTGCCGACGCGGTAGTTGTAAAGCTACGGCAGAACGGTATTAAGGCGGCTGCGCTGCATGGCAAGAAGAGCCAGGGCGCCCGAACGCAGGCTTTAGCCGACTTCAAGGCGGGACGCATTACCGCATTGGTGGCTACCGACCTTGCCTCGCGCGGTATCGACATCGAATTCCTTCCCTACGTGATTAACTACGAGCTGCCCCGCTCGCCAAAGGACTACATCCACCGTATTGGGCGTACCGGACGTGCCGAAGCCCCCGGAACCGCCATCTCCTTGGTGTGCGAGGAGGATAGGCACCACTTCAAGGTAATCCAAAAGAAGATGGGCAGGTGGGTAAACTTCACCTATACCGACGATATTAATTTGCATGGGTTTTAGTCTCTTTCAACACAGAGACTCCGAGGCACAGAGATCACAGGGGGGGTATCACAAAATTCTCAAAGGTTATCACAAAGGGTGTAAGGAAAATACTTTAACCCATTGTGTTTAAGGGTGTCTAAAATCTAAATAGCTATCTTTAAGTTCTATCTCATATAGGTTGTAGAGTTCTGTAAAGAAAATTTTATTGGCATAGTGTATTGAACGTTTACTGGTTCGCCTTCAAATAGACCTGGATTCCATTTCGGCATTTTGTAGGCAACCCTTAGGGCTTCAGCATCAAGTGAGGGGTCAACGCATTTGTCTATTTTTATATCGGAAACATATCCTTCTGTATTTATAGTAAAAGTAACGTATACTGTTCCTTGGATTCCTCGTTCTACACAGATGTTAGGATATTTTGTCTCAGATGCCAGATACTTCATCAACATATCTTTCCCCCCTGGAAAACAAGGCATAACTTCGTAGTCGTAGTGTTCTATCTCTTTGCCTTCTTTATCGTAGCAAGAGCCCTTTATAAGCTTTCCTTTTTTGAAAAAATCATTACGTTTCAATACGCCATTCTCCCAATAGGATAATACTTGTCCGTTGAAATCTCCTTTGCTATTGGTGGTGTCTGCTCTGCGAAGTTGCCCATTTTCATACCATTCGGCATAGTAAGAGGCCTTTTTGTCTGATCTTTTTTCTGAACGAATTTTGCTAGATTTAAAGTAAGTCTTTTTGTTTTGTTGCCTATTATTATCTGATTTCAGTGAAACGGAATAGTAATGCGCTTCATTGAGCGATTTAACTTTTCTGTTTTTCAAATCGTAGTAGGTGGTGTCTTGTCCATACGATACAAAGGACAAAAGTGCAAAGGTTAAGGTCAGTAGGTTTTTCATTATTGATATTTGTTTAAAGAATTTAAGCAAATATAGGATGTTTACCGGTTTGTGCAATAGATGGACGAAAAAAGTGTTGACTCCTTCAACCTTTTTCTCGAAATAATTATTTTCATTAGGCTCTTAATGGTTATCACAAAGGGTGCAAAGGAATATTTTATGCCTTTTGTAATTAGAGAGTCTAAAATCTAACATCGATTATCTAAAGTCTATTTTGCTATCTTTAAATCCTATTCGAAAACCTATAGCCAACAAGTATGTCGAAGCTCATAGTCTACAACGCCTCAGCAGGATCGGGAAAAACCTACACCCTAGCCCGCGAGTATATCCTCCAAATTATTCGTCGCCCGATGGAGTACCGAGCCATACTGGCGGTAACATTTACCAACAAGGCAACCGAGGAGATGAAGACGCGCATCATCGAGGAGTTGCACGCCCTTGCGAAGTACCGCCGTGGCGAAGGCCGTGAGCCCAACTACCTTTCCGTACTTGTTGATATGCTAAAAGGTGAGCAGGGGCAGCAGCAAACGCTTTGGGATGATGATAGCGCTCGCATAGAGTACGAAAAGGAGGTGAGCCGGCGGGCGCAGCTGGTGCTCACCAGCATTCTGCACGACTACTCCAACTTCGCCATCTCTACCATCGACAAGTTCTTCCAGAAGGTAGTGCGCAACTTTGTTCGCGAGCTCAACATCCAGCCGGGCTATGCGCTGGAGCTGGATAGCGACAGGGTGCTCTCGTTGGCCGTTGATAAGGTTTTGGAGAACCTGCACGAGGACGAGCAGCTGCAGCGCTGGCTTTTCGATTTGGTGGAGGAACGTCTTAACGAGGGCGATAGCTGGGAGCTTTCGGGCATCCTTACCGACCTCGGTCAGCAGCTGATGCGCGAGGACTTCCGCCAGCAGCCCGAATCGTTCTTCGAGAAGATTGGGAACAAGGAGTTTCTCGATGGCTACTACCGCAAGCTGGTTGCCAAGAGCAAGGAAGCCGAGCAGGAGTACAAGGAGACAGGCGCTAGTGCCGTTCGCTACCTCGAAAACAACGGCATAAAGCTGGAGGATATCCCCGGTGGCAGCCGCAGCTTTGCCACCATCTTCTTTAAGGCGATGGAGGGTGTTGTGCCATCGTCCTATAAATCGGCTACCGATGCCCTTAACAACCCCGACAAGTGGATGGGCAAATCGAAGCCTAAGATGACCGACGCGGTTTACAGCCAGCTAAATCCTCTTTTAGGAAAAATACTAGACTATATAGAGCGCGAGCGTAACACCTACGCTGTCGCCATCAAAAACTTCCGAACGCTGGGCGTGCTTGCCGACATCGATCGTCAGGTGCGCGAGCTGGCATCGGAGGATAACCTATTGCTGATATCGGACACCAACCATATCATCAACAAGCTGATTGAGGGGAGCGATGCGCCCTTTATCTACGAGAAAATGGGCAACCGTTTCGGCTCGTACCTTATTGATGAATTCCAGGACACCTCCAAGCAGCAGTACGCCAACTTCAAACCATTGTTGGAGAACAGCATTGGCGAGGGAGGGTACGCCATGGTGGTGGGCGACGTGAAGCAGAACATCTACCGCTGGCGTAACGGCGATTGGCGTACGTTGGGCATTAGCGTGATTGAGGATTTTAAACCCGAAAAGATATCGCTCGACACCAACTTCCGCAGCAAGCGCAACGTGGTGGAGTTCAACAACGCGGTGTTTCCCATTATGGCTACTGCCTTACAGGATAAGATGGCGGCAGAGGGAATTGATAACAACGAGATCGGCAAGGTTTACGAAGACGTTTCCCAAAATGTTCTCAATGTCGAGAGCAAGCGCGGCGGATATATCCATATCGAAAAGGTTAATGGCGATTCCGTTTTGCCCGATGGCTCAGCGAATGAGTTGAACTCCTCCGAGCGGGCGCAATTGGTGATGCAGAAGCTGGTGGAACGAATCTCCGAGCTGCAGGATGTGCAGCGCTACAATCCATCGGATATTGCCGTACTCGTTCGTAGGCAAAGCGAGGGGCAAATGGTAGCCGAGGCGCTGCTAGAAGCCCGTAATGCCTCGGAACCCGAAAGGGCCAACCGCTTTAGCTTCATCTCGCAAGGTGCGCTTTACCTTTCGTCGTCGAATGCGGTAAACCTTATCGTTTCCATACTTCGCCTTTCCATCAACCCTGCCGATGCGATTAGCGCAGCGCTGGTTTCCTACATCGAGAAGCTGGAAAAGGATTTGCCCATTGCTCACGGCTACTTCGAGAATGCAGTCAGCGAACGTGTAACGGCGCTAATCGATCGCATAGCCAACCTTCCGCTGCCCGAAGCGGTAGAGTGCATCATCTCCGAGTATCGCCTAAACGAAATTGTGGACGAGCTGCCCTTTATTGGGGGCTTTGCCGATGTGGTGCTGGGCTTCGCCACCCAAAAGGTGTCGGATGCAACCTCGTTTGTGGAGTGGTGGGACGAGCGCGGCTTGCGTACAGAGCTCTATCTGCCCAATCAGGAGGAGGCAATTACCATTATGACCGTGCACAAGTCGAAGGGGCTACAGTATAAGGTTGTCCTAATTCCATTTTTTAACTGGGATTACGAGCCGGCAACCGGTAGCCGCAAGACAACGCTATGGGTAGACGGCGAACCTGTTGCCATAGATGGCGATAAACTAGAAGCAATCCCAGTAGAGTACGGCTCGTCGTTGAAAAAGAGCGCCTTTGCCAAGGAAGCCAACGAGGAGCAGCAGCAGAGCTACATCGACAACATCAACCTTGCCTACGTTGCGCTTACCCGTGCCGAGCAGGAACTGTACTTGTACATCCCATTAAGGGTAAATAGGAAGGAGCACATAGGAACCTTACTCTTCGACGCTGCTGTTTCGATCCCCAGCGCAACGATTGTGGAGCCAGCCGAGGGCGAGGAGCCATCCATCATCACCTTTGGCGAAAAGGGAAGTGGAGCGGGAGCATCCGTAAAGGAGAATCGCGGCAATACCCTTTCGCTTACTACCTATCGAATCGGTAAGCCGCTCTCGAAGATTAAGCAGAGCTACTCCACCACGCTGGCAGAGGGGAGCGGAAACCTAAAGAAAGGGCTGCTGATGCACCGTCTGTTCTCCCTGATTAATACCCAAGATGATGTTGATTCTGCTCTTGATGCATTGGTTGAGGAGGGGCTTATGGTGGTGGACGAGCAGGAGTCTATAAAGAAACAGGTTCTTGGCAAGCTCGCCAACCCCACCATTGCCGAATGGTTCAGCGGAAAGCATGCCATAGTAGCCGAAGGAGATATTATCCTCCCCGGCGAGGAGTACCGGGTTCGCCGTCCCGACCGCGTGATGATGGGCAACAACGAAACCGTTGTGGTAGACTTTAAGTTTGGCGAGGTGGAAGACCCCAAGCACCGCTACCAGGTTTTCGGCTACATCAACACGCTACGTAAGATGGGCTATCCCAACGTAAAGGGCTACATCTGGTACTTCGACCACGATGGGGTGGTGGAACTAGACTAACTGATCTTTCGCTTTTTAGATGCTATCGAATGTACATCACTTTGCACTGGTCACTCGTATGTTCTAATTCAAGAGGTGTACGTATATTCTTTTTCTGTTCTTTTTGAAGACCAAAAAGAACCAAAAAGTCTTGGCACGAATTAACTCGCTCGGTCGCGGGAGGGGCATTATCACTTCAAATTAGCTTCTAGTCCTTTCAGTGTTACTATCCTGATTGGCGTTGTGGTAGCTCCGCTCGCTCGAACAGAATTCGTGCCTGCCTGGTATGCCCCGTTGACCCCGTTGGCGGGATGTCGGCTTTACGCCTCCAGCTACGCCATGGTGTTTACGGAGAAATGTTTCCTGATAGCATAATGTTTTCCTGCCGTCTATAGGTTATTTGGTATCTGATCGTCTTATTCTAATAGACATTATACCCTCCCCAATACAAAGATAGACGAGATACAACCACAATTAGACCAGCTGTTGTCCGGGTATTTGCGCCTGCTTGCTTGCAAGTGGTAGCAGCATAGGTTGCTCCTCCATTTGAATTGGTATTGGAGTAAGCGACACCTCTTTTGCTTGTTCTATCTCCTGCTGCTCGGTAAGGCTGAGCTGCTCCTCCTCCTGCTTCTTCTGGATGTACTCTAGGATGAACGACGGATCGTGCAGGCTCGCCTCCCGATCGAGGCATACGCACTTGATTTCTTCGTAAAGATCAACAAGGTGTCCAAGCTTGGCATCCTCAAGCAGCTTAACCAACTCGGGTTTTGAAGCGATGTCGGAGTTGATAAAGGTGCTCAGCTTGTCGATGCAAAGGTACTTCTTGTCGAGCTTCTTAAAGCCGGTTAGCTTGTTCAGAAGCATTCCTTCCGGCGTTCCCTCCTGCGTTATAAATAGGAAGGTGGTTACCACCAGAATGGAGTCTACGTAGTGGGCTACAAGGTAGCCCAACTTTCGGTTGTAGAAAAGAACGGGGATGAGGTATCTGTCGTCGCTTATGTGCTTTACCTTGGTTGTTTCTATCACCGATTTTGCCGAAAAGTAGAACTGCATTTCATTAAGGATGTAGTCCAAGCGCTCGTTCATCCGGTTAAGCGCGTGCTTTTGGATGAATACGCGAACAGGTGTATCGCCAACTTTTTTGAGGAACTTTGGAGGAATGGCGCACCACTTTAGCTCGCCTTCAAGCGAAGCGTAGGCCATCTCGAACACCTCCCTTTTTTTTCCATCGATAACCACATGCTTTCGGTTGGGCGCTATGGTTTTGTAGTAGATAACTACTGGAGAGCACCACGAGTCGTAAATCGTTTTTTTATCGTTATTCTTGACGTCGAATTCAAAGGATTCGTATTCGACATACCCATCGATGGGGTTGGACATCCACGATGACGAAAAGTTTATGTGGTACTGAAGCGTGCTAAATACGCTGTCCCATTGCTCCTCCGTAAAGCTGATCATTTCGCTAAACGCCCTCCTTGCTTCCTCGTCATTGATCTTCTCGAGATACGAGCTGATGTGGAGGTGTAAGGTCATCAGGTAAATGATAAACTCTTTGTTTGTTACAGCAGAACCATTAGGGTAGGGCGTTTTGTGATCCAGCTGTAGAACGTAAGAAAGATAGTTCTTCATGTATCCTGAATCCTCTTTGCTAAGCTTGTCTTTACCCAATGGTTCTATCCTTACGGAGGATATTCGAACCTTTATCATGCTGTTGACCACACTATTAGGAAGGCGGTTAAAGGGGGCCAGCAGATTTATTCGTTGTAGAAATTCCGTTAGCCCTTTCCGATACTCATTCTCCTGCTTCTTGAAAACATCCTTAGCAGTCGGCTTATGCTGCTGCGCATTCGCTTTCTTTTTTTTATTCTTTGCCATGCCTATACGAGTGATTAGATGTATACTGTACTAAAAATATTAAAACAATACTAAAAAATGGGGGTTTTGATACGTTTTTATTTGAAATATTTTAAAAATTATTTTTGATCCACTGGTTACGATGGTCTCGAAATAGAAGTCAAAGGGCAAAAAAAAATCCTGCAATAGGCAGGATTCTTCTTATATGGCGTGTTGGTTTTTCTACTCGAAGTAGCTCGATCCATCCCAACAGTGCGTGCAGAGTTTCTCCTTGGGAAGGCCGATTGCCTCTACGAGGTCGTCGAGATTTTGGAAGGTTAGGGTGGTTAGGCCAAGCTCCTCCCTAATCTTATCGACCATGGCAGCATACTTCTCGCTGTTGCAGTCGGAATACTCCTTCATATCTACGCCTTCGCGGTTTTCGAGGTCGCGTACAGCGCGGTGAGTAGCGAGGGCGAGGCTGGAGCGAGAGCTGCTGAAGTTCAGGAACTCGCAAGGGTAGGTTAGGGGAGGACAGGCGATGCGCATGTTTACCTCCTTAATTCCTGCATCATGCAGGTCTACCACGTTATCCTTTAGCTGCGTACCGCGAACAATGGAGTCGTCGAGGAAGATACCCCTTTTGCCGCTGATAACCGATTTGTTGGGGATCAGCTTCATCTTGGCAACTAGGTCGCGCATGTTCTGGTTCTGTGGCATAAAGCTGCGTGGCCATGTGGGCGTATACTTAGAGTATGGACGCTTCAACGGAATTCCGGTAGCATGGCTATATCCCATTGCATGACCAATTCCCGAGTCGGGAATGCCAGCAACGAAGTCGGCTTCTACTGGATTATTCTTTGCAAGGGCAGCCCCACAGCGGTATCTTGTTTCATCAACATTTATTCCTTCGTAGAATGATGGTGGATATCCGTAGTAAACCCAAAGGAACGAGCAAACCTGCATCTTAGCGTTTGGCTTACGCAGCTGCTCGTAACCATCGGCGGTGATACGTACAACTTCACCCGGTCCTACGTACTTCTCGATTTCGTAGCCTAGGTTCGAAAAGGCGCAGGTCTCGAATGCCGCACCGAAGCCGTTCTCCTTCTTACCAATAATAATAGGCGTACGGCCCAGCTTATCGCGAGCGGCAAGAAGACCCTGGTCGGTTAGTACCAGCATCGAGCAAGAGCCCTTCACCTTGTTGTATACGTTTTCAATCCCCGAAAGGAAATCGGTTCCTTCGGCAATTAGCATGGCAACCAGCTCGGTGGCGTTAACTGCGCCCTGGCTTGTTTCCGAAAAGGTGTGGTGCTTGTCGAGGAAGTAGGCCTCTAGCTCGGCAATGTTTACAATTTTACTAACGGTTGCAACGGCAAAGCGCCCAAGGTGCGAGCTAACCAGAATGGGTTGAGCCTCGGTATCGCTGATTACCCCAATTCCGCTATTCCCCGAGAAGTTCTTAATGTCGTTCTCGAACTTATTGCGGAAGTACCCATCCTCTAGGCTGTGAATCGACCTCTGAAATCCCTTTTGCTTCGATAAAAAGGCTAGCCCCGCCCTTTTCGTTCCTAGGTGCGAATGGTAGTCGGTACCGTAGAATACATCTGCCACGCAATCGTCCGTAGATATGCTGCCAAAAAAGCCACTCATTGTTAAGGTGTTTTGTGTTTTTTTAATAGGATGGGAAATTAGCTGGTTTTTGGCTAATAACAAAAGAGCAGAGGCTGTAAATCGCATCAGATTTTAGGCTAATGTTGGAGGCTTTCTTTGAAAGAACCTTTATGATGTGACTTAATTTTAATGGATATGTCTTTTTTGATTGCGATTCTTTAGTTAACCAAACAAGGGGGTATTCAGGGATGACGCTTTTAAAGTTTCGTCTTTCATAAAAGAGTTAGACGTTAAGGGATTAGCATATAGCAACGCAATGCATATCCCCCGCTGGCGGGGGCAGGGGGTGGAAAATGCATGTTTATGGTAAAAATGCGATGCTTATTATTAACGTAAATTCGATGTAAGAAGTAATGGTAAAAGCAAAGGTTGCTAAGGGAGTATTCCCCTCCTTTTTAAGGAGGGGTGCCCGAAGGGCGGGGTGGTTTAAGTCGAAATAGTAAGAAACTATCTGATTTTTCAACTACAACCACCCCCGGCTGCGCCGACCCCTCCTTGAAAAGGAGGGGAGTCGCGCTGATTTTACCTTTGCTAACCATATATTGGGATTCATTTTTTATATCGAACTCACGTTATTATTACTATACGCAGCCGAAAATCCACCCCCTAACCCCCGCCAGCGGGGGATAACCTTCGAAATGGAGTCGGTGACAATTTGTAAAAATGAAATCCCTGAGGGGGCATCCACCCCCTTTTTCTCTATTGCTATTTCTTATATGGCAAGAGTAGCGCTACTCCTTATTCTTCTTACTCTCCCGCTTCTTCTTGAGGGCTGCCTGCCGCAGCGCCTCACTCTTCACGAGCTTGGTGTTGTGGATGGCGATTAGCTTATTCAGCTTGCTCCAAACGCTGTCGGGCGACTCTTTGGCCCTTGTCTCTACAAAGAGTAGCACGTCGCGCATCTCCATCATAAACCTTTTGCGGATGCTGGAGGCGAAAACAGTTTTGTTGCTCTCGGCATCTTTAGCGATGCTCTTTAAGAGCACCTCCCCATACTCGGTCTGGTTCCTTATCAGCTGCTGCAGCTTGGCCGTTAGCAGCAACGTTGCCACGGCATCGGTGTACTCCTCCTGCTTTACATCCTCAATAAAGCTCGAAACCATGCCGCTTGCGCCACTATAGCTACTCTTTGCGAACTCGGCTTTATACTTGTTAAAGAGCGCTAGCAACTTTTGCGCAGCGTCCCTTTCAGCGTCATCATCGGAGTAGAGGAAGCTCTGTATAACATGGTAGATGGACCTGAATGTTCGGCTTCTTTGTAGTACAATTTCGCTCAGCATATCGGTGTAGGGGTTCTTCCGAACCTGCTTATAGCCCTCCTCCATTTTATTTAGCGTAACCCGAAACGTTTGGTAGGTGTTAGATTCGAGCAGCTCGGATAATTTGGCCGATACTAGAATAACATCCAGCTGCTGGGCATATCCCATTAGGGAATCGAGCAAGCAGCTCCGTAGAAAAGTTTGAAATTTGGCCATTACTTGCTAGCTATTTTGGTTTTTAGTTGATGTTGATGGCTGCTATTGCCCTCTATACGCGATAGAATGCCTATTCGACGTTCAGCAGTAACCATTTCTTTCATCCAAAACATATCTTTGAGCACCAATCTACCCTCCGAAAAAAAGTAAATAGGACAGTTGTATCGAAAATTGCCATTCCTAAAAGTGTAACTAGGACGTATATGGGTGTAGCAACCAATCCAAAAAGTATAAGCAGCGCATTTGTAGCAAAAAGTACCATTCCAAAAAGTGTAAATGGAGCAAATGGTGCCAAAAGTGCTATTCCAAAAAATGTAAAAGGAGAAATGCATGGCAAAAGAGCCAGTACAAAAAGTAGAAGTAGAACAATCACGAGCGAAGTATACATTCGCAAAAATGTAAATGGTGCTTTAGCATATAAAGAACGTACCTCGACATATGTAAATGGCATATTCGAGGTTAGAGCATCCTGTTCATATAGTATTCTAGGTTTCATTCGCATCACGATAGCTACATTCATCTGTTTAGATGGTACTATTCAAGCCCATTTACCCTTCCAGCTAATAATGAAAGTACATTAGCTAAGAAAGATGTATGTAAGCTATAATTATTTTACGATAATCGCAAGCAAAGTATAGGAAATATTTCCGTAATATGCTTATTGATACCGTTTACTAGCCCAAAGTGCTCTGTAAAACCTGAAAATATTCCTAAAAATTACTTAACGTATGGATATATTTGTTATGTTCGATAGGCAATAAGCAGTTCATTTGAGGCTTTTGTTTTAGATGGCTGTTTTTTATATGTAACTACAAGTAATAGGATGATTAACGAAGGAATTACCTTCGCCTAGCGAGAAAAAAGCAAGCCTATTATCATATTAAATAAAAGCACGATGAAAGTAATTAGTATCTGTGGGGTAGATTGTACTACCTGTGGCGAGTATGGCAAAACCTGCAATGGATGTGATGCCATTAAAGGAAAAGTGTTTTGGGCTCCGTATATGGAATTAGACTGCTGTCCAATATACCGCTGCTGCAAGGATGAAAAGAAGTTTGAGCATTGCGGTAAATGCAGCCAGCTGCCCTGCCAGCTTTACATAGACACCCGCGATCCTTCCTATAGCGAGGAAAAACATCTGGAAGGCGTAAAGGAACGGGTAAAGATTTTGAAGGCGCTGTAGATACTTTAATTGAACGACGTATAGTATAAGCGGTAGGTTTGGCGAAGTTGGCGTCTTTGTAGAGGTTTGGTGGCAGATACTATGCTATCTCTTCATAATGCTACTCCATAACGGTGTAAAGTAATCCGTGAAATCAGGGTAATCCGATTAATCGGTGATTCAGACAGCAAGTAATACGGGCTAAATGCCTAATTGAGATTAGGCATACCTTATTCCGAGCATAACGTGCAAAAGAATACCCTCTACTATGCGAAGTTTAATTTAACGCGCTAGGCTCAGTGGTATTTGTAATACCGTCGAATATAAGTAGCAATCTTTAACCGCTACATGATGGCTGCTTACTATTAGAGGTTAATAGTTAATTGTGGGTTGAAAGACTTTTCTATGCATCCATAAGCATTAATTTGCTAAACCATTAAGCATTTATTCATCTGGTATTTATGTCTATACTTTAAAAAAAGTATGAGGATTGGTGTAACGTTAAACTTTTTATTGCTACTTTAGGCGACTAATTATAAATCGTAATCCATAGAAGGAATTATTAAGAAAGCATTTTTTCTTTACCCGTATTTCTTGGGTGCGATTTGCTGATTCTACTATGTTGCTGAATGAAACCACTAGAATTACTAGTTGGTTGTCTATTTGCAAGTGCTTAAGCGCCTCTAATAGTGCTGCAAAGTGCTATAGGTGCTATGAATAGGTCTATTACTGCCCTACTATATTTTTTGCAACAAAAATCCCTGCCGCAGCTATTTGTGGCAGGGATTAACTTATGTAGAAATGCTACTTATTTAGTAGGCATCAGCGCCATTGGTTAGCCATTTTAGCGAGAAGTTTACGAATACCATTCTATACGGTATAGATTCATCCTCTTCTATGTACGCTCCAATAGTTCCATCAGGAAGAACTGTTAGCGAAGAGTACGCCGAAGTTCCTGCACAAAGCGTTTTCTTTATCGGCCAAGTCTGGCCTTCGTCGTAGCTTAGGAATACGGTAACATTTTTACGCGTAGCATCGTTAGGGAGCGTGTGTAGGAGACGATTTTTAGAATGGCCATCAAGTGTAGAGGTATAACGAATGATATCACCATTGCAGGCATTTCCCCAGATATCAGCCCACGAGTTTCTTTGCCCCCATGTAACGCCGCCATCGGATGATTTAGCCCAAAGCCTATTGCCGCTTATACGGCTACTCATTAGGATATCTCCATTGTTAAGCTCCACAACTTTTGCTTCATCTCCACCGGCTATAGCTCGGCTCGAAACTTTCCATGTTTCGCCTTCATCGTCGGAATAGTAGGCGTAGTTTTGCAGCGAATTGCCAAGGTTAGGCTCAACAACAGCACCTACAACCATGATGCGACCCGAACGGGTGCATAGGCCATGCCCCGAACCACAAAAGGACGCTTTCCACTGTTTTCTTATAGGATCTGCACATCCTGCACCAAATATTTGGTTGGTAATATCTCTAGAAGGCGTCCATGTAATGCCATTATCGTTGCTGGTAGATACGTAGGTGCGAATTGGATTGGCTGCTGTTGATGTCCAAAGCCCAACACCCCCAACAAAAACGGCAATCAGCTTGCCACTTTTTGCCTTGATGATAACAGCATCGCCATATCCGGCATTACGTCCTAAACCTTGAGCAACCATTACCGGTTCCGACCATGTTTTTCCTCCATCGGTGCTTCGGCGAGCTACAATGTCGATATCTTCGGGTAAATCCGTAGAGTTATACTTTCTCTTATCGGTAAGCGTAACCAGTGATCCATCGGCAGCAGTTGCTATTGCAGGAATCCGGTAGTTGGTCGAACCAAAATCGCCAGGTCCAAATACCTGCGTGCGTGCTAAAAGAATTATTCTATTGCCCGTTGGATTTCCTCCGGTAACCGTATAGGTTTCGCTAGGGGTTGTTATCGATAGTACCGACGCGTCAACCGCGTTTCCTTCTACGGCATTCTCCTTAAGCTTATAGGTAACCCAAAAAATGTTCATCCCGTTTTGCACTTTTCCTGTGGTGCTAATAGAAATGTTGCCCTTTGCCGGATTGGCTTTCCCTATTAAAGAAGTAGAAGGTTTTTTAATATCAAAGAAGTCGATAGATCCGGTGGCGTAAACCTTAATGGCTTCAACATCATTAATGTCCGACGTGCCATCCATGTTTATTACGATGTTTTTGAGATCGAATGAAGAATTGGAACCCGTTGCTATAACCTTAACTTTAAGGATAACCTCGTTGTCGTTTCCCCTACCGGTATAGTTGGATTCTTGAGAAACCGTTACCGTGGAAATCTTTGTAGATGGCGTTTGTTCGGACGAATTTTTGGAACAAGCAACCAAAAGCATAAGCAAAATGGATAATGAATGAAGCATTTTCATTGTAGTGGAACTTTTTTTGGTGTTTATCTGTCATTTTGCAGCAAATATAGTCGGATAATTTATCAAATATCAAGATGATCCTAAGGCCTGCGTGATATAGTTTTGGTAAAGGAAATTCGTATTTAGGGACCATACCTTGTAAATGGAAGATCATGCATCGAAGCCATCATCTCTTATTCTATTCTGTTTGCTTATTCTACAATTTTGATTTTAAAAGCATCTAAAAAAAACTATTTAACAGGATGATTATTCTATCTTAGCGTATAAAATCATTTACTATGAGCATAAATAACAAATTAGAACCGGTTGAAGTTTTTGCAGGAACAGCATGGCAAGCCGAAATGGTTAAAAGCCTTCTTGAAAATGCCGAGATAGAAGCATTTATAATGGATGAAATAGTAGGAACTCTAAGCCCTTGGTATACATCAGGAGGTGGAGCCGGTGCTGTAAAGGTGTTTGTTTCGTCGCTTGATTACGAGAAAGCGAAGCTTGTTGTGGCCGATTACGAGCAGAATTTACAAAATAAAGGCTAAGCAAAATACGTAGCGCTTTTTTCTATAAGTAAGAATTACGATGTTGGTATCTATTCTGAATGGATGCCTTGGGGTAAATTTTGCTTATTCGAGTGTATAAATGCTATGTGTGTTCTACCTCGAAGGTTGCGTAGGTTTTAGGTTAATGTAGTAGCCCAAGCCAATAGAGGTGTTAAAAAAGTACATCTTTACCTTGCTTCGCGTGGCAGCAAATGGAGATTCGGGCTCTGTACTTAGCGTTCCTATCGAACCAACTAGTCCTGGCATGGTAAGCCCTGCATTGGCAACTCCGTAGAAGCCCTTTTTGCCTAGCGGGATTTTTAGGCAAATATCTACATTCCAGTTAAGTTGAAAGGATGGTTTAAAACTATCGATACGGTATTCTAGCTTGCGTGTCGTGTTCATCGTATGCGCTAAAGGGATAGTTCCATTAAAGCTTATACTAGACATAACACCGTACCTATTATCCCATCTTCCTTTACGTATAGTCGATAAATGAGCTTGAGCCTCTACTTTTAGGAGCATCATTTGTGCTGTTAACAGCCCTTGCATATAGTCGTTTGCTACTTTTCCCAAACCAATATCTAGCGAATAGTAGCCTAACGTACCTTGTATCTGAAGGTAGTTTGCCATATAGCCCATAGTTACGTATATAGGATAGCTATTTTTAAACCCGGGAATGAGGTGTAGCTTTTTGTCGAAAGAGAGGGTGTCAATACCTCCTACAAGTTCTGCCTGATTCTTGCTTGGTCCAAATCCACTAAGCACTCCGTACTTAACTTCCATAAAGAAGTATTTGCTTTGCTTTTTCTGTGCGACGGTGTCAATAGAAATGACAATTAGCACAGTAAGCAACGCTATTGCTAATATTGGTGTAGCTTGTTTTTTATACCTATCCACGATGAGTCTCTGTTGCTATTAGAGAAACAACGAACGCAATCGCTTAGTTTATCGTTTACGCAATATGAAGGAAGGGGGTAGATTCAGTGAAACATTTCTCTGTTTGTGAATTCAGTCTATAGGGTATTCTATTGGCTGCTGAATGACATCTTTGTTTGGGGAAGGAGAATGTAGGAGTAGTAAAAACGAGGCCATTTAGCCCCGTTATCTGCTGCTATAAGCTATTTTGAAATTAGACATTCCTTCGAAGCTTAGAAAGCACATCCTTTCGTGAGAAGGTATAGATGGCAAGCGCTATCCAGATAAGCCCAAAGCTGATTTGGTAGGCCAGCGTAAAAGGTTCGTTATAGATGAAGATGCCAATTATAAGGCTTAAGCTTGGCGAAAGGTATTGTACAAATCCTAATGTGGTAAGCGACACTCGTTTGGTTCCTTGAGCAAAAAGAAGCAGAGGAACAGAGGTAACAACCCCTGTGAGAAGTATCATCAGAATCATTCCGTACGAAAGATTGCTGTAGGTAGCTGCAGTTCCGCTTACCTGCATGTAAAGGTATCCTAGTGCTAAAGGTGCTACTACCATAGTTTCGGCTGCTAATCCGGTTAACGGAGATAGGCTAGAAAGTTTTTTTACCAAACTGTAACATGCAAACGAAATGGCCAGCGAAATGGCAACCCAAGGCACTTGTCCAAATTGGTAGGTGAGCAAGCCAACGCCAAACAGAGCAAGGATAATGGCTATTATTTGCCAAATATCGCTTTTTTCGCGTAAAACTACTATCCCTAAAAGGATGGTAAGTAGCGGGTTGATGTAGTATCCTAAGCTCGCTTCTACAATATGGTTATTGTTTACGGCCCAGATGTATATTAACCAATTGGCGCTAATTAGTATAGCTGCGACTGTTACTGCTAGTATACTTTTCGTATTCGAAAAGGCTTGACGAAATTCACTCCAACGTTTCATGCTGCTTATGATCGCTGCAAGAAAAACAAAGGACCAAAAAATACGATGTGCAAGAATATCTCCTGACGGAATCTGCTTCATTACCTTCCAGTATATGGGCAGTATTCCCCAAATAAAATATGCCGCTATTGGATATATGATGCCTGCATTCCCACGATGCTTGGAAGAGATTGCTGTTATTGTTTTAGCTTGCATTGTTGGCAGTCTTTTTGTTGAAAGGTACTATAACCTTTAGTAAAACGGGGCAATTTACAATTTCTGATTAAAAAATAAGCCCCGATGGCATCAGAAAGACGTGATCGGGGCTTGCTTGCGTGTTTGAATAATAGTCTATGCTACACCTTGTTTAAATAATAGTAATTGTCTCTTCACTCTAACACCTTTTTTATAGTAGCATTTTACATAGTAGTCATATTACATCTTAGAAAGAAGCGGCTGTACATGTTTCCAAAAATCTTCGTCGAAAAGGCGAGCGCTACCAATAAATGCAGCATCCTCCATTAGCTCGGATCTATGAACCTCTGTTGAACAACCGTTAGCCTTAAGAGCCTCCTCCAGCGATTCTCCAAAGTGCCTGTAAGCCTTTGAAATATTACCTCCAATGACAAGTGCTTCTGCTCCAAACTTGTTCATCCAAGGTGCTAGAAGTTCTCCTAGGTTGTTGCCAAACTCGATAAATACCTGTTTGGCAATTTTGTTAGTTTCTGCCTCGTCGGCAATTTGTTTTACGCCGCTTACTTCAACTCCGCTTAGCTCGAGGTAGCGTTTAATACACCACCTTGTAGAGAAGTAAGCATCTGCGATATCGTCTTTGTATGGTAAATGCCAAACGCAGCCCATTTCGGGAACCTCGTTTCCTTCTACTACCGGAATTCCATTGGCAATAAAGGCTGATCCAAAGCCAGTACCAAGGGTTATAGATAGCGTACGGGTGTATGCTTTACCCATGCCAAACCAATCTTCGCCAACGGCAAAGGCTGTGGCATCGTTCATAAACCGAATTCCGCTTTGGGAGTCGATTTTTAGTCGTTTACGTAGCTCATCAACAACATTAATTCCGTGAAGCTTCTCAAACTTGTCATTTTGAGAAGTGAAAAGGGCAATCCCTTTTTCGTAGTCAAAAGGTCCTGGCATTGCAAAACCAATGCCGGCCAATTCTTTGGCAGTAATGTGTGCCAAAGACTGATTTATGGCTGCGGCCCAGCTGTCAAGAATATCGGTAGCTTCTGCTTTGTTGTTAACCACCTCGGAAGCAAATGTCCCTTCAACAAGGTTTTTGCTGTCTAAATCAATGATGGCGCAACTTATATGACTTCCTCCAATATCTGCCCCAATGGCATACTTCCTCATCTCTCGTCTCTCTTTTTTTGATATAGTCATCTCAACTTAATATCGATTCTACCAAGAAAAATATCAAGTTGTTTATGCAAATGTAGGTTAATGCTACGGTGCGAACATGATTGATTGCGCAATAATGCTGTTGATTTGCGCAATTTTACTTTTTGTTCTTACGAAATTCGGATGGAGTGCAGCCCATAACTCTTTTAAAGAGCCTACTTAAGTTTTCTACACTGTTGAAATTGAGATGGAAAGCGATTTCTTTGATGGTTTTTTCGCTATTGTCTAAAAGGTTGCAAACGTTTTCGATGCGAACCATGCAAATGAAGTCGTGAATGGTTTGATTGAGCAAACTATCAAAACGCAGCTCGAGAGATCGGCGAGAGAGGCGTGTCGCATTAACAACTTCCTCTACCGTGATGTCACGCTTAGGTGCATTCTTTTTTATGAAGGTTATTGCGTTGTGTACGTTTTCGTCAGCAATTGCATACTCGTCCGATGATTTTCGTCGTACAATCATGCGCGGGTACGAAATGATTGGATCGGCAATTAGCGAGTTGCTTAGCATCATTTGATGGAGCGTTTTTGCGCTAAGGTAACCGCTGCGTTCGGCATCTTGATCGACACTAGAGAGGGTTGGGTTGCTTAGCTCGCAGATAAATCGGTCGTTATCGACGCCAATTATAGAGACATCGCTCGGTATCTTTAGGTTGGCGATGTGAATGGCCTCAACAAGCAGCTGACTGTACTCATCGGAGGCAGCCATTATAGCAAGAGGTAGCTTCTGGTCTGCAAGCCATTTTGCAAGTGCAGCGGGGCGATCCTCCCAGTGCAATGATGCTATTTCGTTGGGAATAGGGACATAGTTTCGGTTTTCGTCTCCTTTAATAGCCCTTTCGAAGGCTATCTGTCGTTCTGTTGACCAGTAGAAATGGCTGTCACCGAAGAATGAGAAGTTGCGAAATCCCTTGTGGATAAACTCGGATGCAACCATTTCGCCAATCATCTCGTTTTCGCAGTAGATGTTGGTAACGCCAGCAATGCGCTCGTAGTGCGGCGAAATAATTATTGGTTTCTTAAGCGAAAGAAGCTTCTCCCAACCAGGATTTCCGCGGGCAATGATGCCATCGGGTTGCCAACGGATTATCTTCTTGATTTGGCGCTTAGTCTCTTCTTTCTCAAGATAGTGAGGTGCCTCGTAGAAGAACTCCCACTTTTGTATCTCGTTCGAAAAGTTGAGGATGCCCTGAATAACATCGCGGTCGTACTGGCGCGACAAATCGAAAAATAGGGCAACTCGGTACTTTTTCATCTTTTTGAAAGAAACGGCTTAGATCTTGGTCTTCAAAAGTACATTTTTAAGCGAATATAATGTGCACCTAGTATAGTTCATGTATGCACTTATTTCGAAAAATGAAGGTCCATTTTATAGGATACCTTCATTTTTCTTATGCTTGTGCGATTACCTGTTTATGCAAATATGGAGGAAGCAAGGAAGATTAGTACGGCAATTGCTGCGACTACAAGTGCAATTAGGTGGGTTTGGAAGGTTACTTTCTTAGGAAAGATGTCTTTACCCTCTTTGCGGAAGAAGTCGATAAGAGCACCTGTGGGGCAGAAGAATCGGCACCAAGCGCGAGGAATGAATATTGACAAAAGGAGAAATGCGGCAGACATTACGATTACCCCCTTAGATGCTGATGCGAATAGAAATAGCGTAAAGGGTTCGGCATTGGTAACATCAATGGTAGATCCAAATAAGGCTATGCCTAATACAAAAAGCATGACCTTGGTGCGGGTATGGCTTAAAATGGTGGTAACGCTTTTGGGTAATTCCAACTTTTTAGGGTTTATCTTTCCCAACAACTCTTGCGAAGCGCCAAAGGGGCAAACGTAGGTGCAGTAGAAGTTCTTTCCAAAGAGGAAAGGGAGCATAAAGGCGAGTATCGCCATGGTTACAAATATGATTTGGTTTTTTAGAGATACTCCTTGAATAAACCATCCCCCGATTAGCTTTATGGATAGAAATGAACCATAGGCTATTCCTAGTACGCCAATCGACAGAATAAGCAGCGTAATACGGTACTTATTCATTTGTTTAGGAAAACAGTAGAAGGCTAGGGCGTAAAGCAGTACTAGTAGAATAGAACAATAGGTTACGATCATTTTTATATCGGCTTTGCGGGCAACGGCTGTGGCTTTGCTATATTCCGCTAAGCGCTGTTTTACAGTTTCATTTATGGCTGTAGACGAATAGGTTGCTCCAGATACGGCATCCATGTCCATAGCTACTGCTTGGTTGACTGAAAGACCATTCCATTTTTTTAGAAATCCTTTGGCTACTACTACATCTATAAAACTTGGGGTTTCGTCGTTAGGAAGAAGCCCAAGTGCTTTAACATTATCGTTCTTGTCGAGTGCAATAACCATTGGTATTGGCCCACTATAGCCTATGATTTTGCTGGTGGTTTGCTGTGCGATTACTGCTTTACCAACAGTAATGCTATTCTTGTCTTTCAGGATCCATTGCTCTGCGCCATCATTTTCTATCGCGGTTACTTCCGGTACGATCTCTTTAAGGCAGGATAGTATATCGTTATTTGCTACCAATACTGTTTGTCCTTTGGTCTTGCTGCTGTTTTCAATGCTCCTGATTCCTATAAGAGATATAATTACAAGCAATACGATTAGCTGGGGAAACTTAGCTCTTATGTTTGAAAATCTCATGGTAATTTGTGGTTTAGTGAGGCAAATGTATAAAAGGGTTTTTTATAAGATGTAAATATCTTGTTAAAGCTGTAGCAAAAGTACGTAGTGGGTAAAAAAGAAACGCCTCGAGGTGTTTCGAGGCGTTTACGGTCATGGGAATATGCTCAAATGAGGAAGACTCTTTGGCTAGAAATGGTAGTCAAACCCAATTGAGAATCCCATATTGCTCTTTTTGTAGGTTTCTTTAATGCTACCTACGTTGGTGTAGTTAATCATACGTGTTCCCTCTACGTACTGTGTGTAGAGCATGGCCATATTCAAGGTTAGCTTATTGGTTACCTTATATCCCGTACCGAAGCCAACAGAGTGCGAGGATAGGCTGTAGCTAATGTCCGATTGGTAGCCTTGCCCAGCTCCTGTTTGTACATAAAGGAAGCCCCCGCTTACAAGCATTTTTTCGGTAACGTTGTACTCCATACCAAATGCCAACTCGTAAAGGTTATCGGTAATAAACTTTTCCTTGCCATCCCAGTTGGCATCCTTGTCGAAGTAGTGGGTTAGCGATGCAGAAACCTTTAAATCAGGAATGATTTTGTAGTCGATACCGGCTGCTAGAATTGCTGGAAGATCGCTGTTGGTTTCTTTCCCATCAGCGTAACTTCCAGTTCCATCGATTTTAGTATCGTTCTTTATCTTGAGTTTAGTGGCAAATTCGTAACGAATACCAATGTTGATGTTGCTTGTAGGAGTAAGGTTTACACCGATAATTGGGGTAACTCCTGTTCCTGTTTGCTTAACGTCTACGTACTTGTCGGCTGTTTTTGCCGCATTGGCGTTAAAGGCATTGCTGATTCCGGTATAGGTGGCCTGGATTGTTGCAATGGTCATTGTAGGGTTGTAGCTGCTGCCTAGACCTCCTGATATTTGGGCAACCTGAGCAGGGGTAAGCGCTCCTGCTGCTTGCGCCTGCTGAAGCGTTAGCCCTCCTGCATTACCTGCAATTAGGGGCTGTAGCGATGCTGCAGCACCAGCAGCGTTTGTCGCCAAAGCTTTGAAGAACTCGGGAGCGCTAATAAAGCCTCCAGAAGGGTTTGCAGGGCTAATAGGGTTGATCTTTATATCGCGCAGATAGCCGTCGTAGGTGTTTTTGGAGTAGGAAAGGCGAGCCCCTGCCGATACGCTTAGCCATTCGTTTACTTTGTAACTAGCTCCAAGCTGGCCGCCATAGATTACAGAGGTTCCGTCGAAGGCCATGTCTCGGGTATACATTGTAGTTGGAATACCCTTTTGGCTTAGCAGAACAGGTAAGTTGGCAACTTCAGTCTCGAACGAAGGAAGTCCGTTGTTGAAGGTTGCTTTTCCTCCACCTCCGGTAGGTCCGAACCCGGCAAAGATTGCCCAGTTGTCTTTTTTGTAAGCGGCAAAAAAGGTTGGGAAGATGGGGGTGGTTACATCGCCAGCATAGCTGTTGTTGTTGAGGTAGGGATAGTCGTTCTCAATAGTTCGTTTTTGAAAAAGAAACTGGTTGTTGAAAGAGAGATGGAATCCATCTTTTAGAAGTGTCAGTCCTGCAGGGTTATAGTAAACGGCATCCATCTCGGTTGATGCATTGCGCGACAACATACGAACGTATTGCGCACTTTGGTTCGAATTGGTTAGAATGCCACCTGCATTGGCTGCTGCTGCTCCGCTAGCAAGCGCTAGCAAAAGGATCATTTTTCTCATATTATAGGAGGATTGATAAACACTCTTTTTGAGTATTCCTAGGATTAAACCCAGAAGTACTAGTACATGTTTAGGAACGACTGAGCGTTCCTACTTGAATGACGAATCAAATTCGGATAACTTGGATCTGATAGCCCTTGGAGATTCCAAGGCTAGAGTGGGTGTGTAGCGGAATTCTAATCTTTCCGATAGATGATCTATTACAGATCTTAGCTGATGTTGAAGTGACCTTTCTGAGAATTCGGAAAAGTTTGTTTGTACGGCAGCATAATCCAAATACGCAATCAAGTGACTTGTGTACGTATCGTTTAATTAAAACAACGTAGGCTGTAACCGCTAAATATAGGCGTACTTTCAACATTGGATGCAAATGTATAAAAATTAGAATGATATTCACTTTGGGTTAAAAATATTAACATTTAAGTAGCCTTCTGGAAGGATGCAAGCTATGCTCTTTTCGCAATATCTTTACCAAACAATTCGTACTGTAAATGAAACCCTATCCTCATACTAAAAAGGAATCCATATCCGACAGCTACTTTGGTACCATAGTTGCCGATCCCTACCGTTGGCTCGAAGACGATAGCTCGGAAGCAACACAAGAGTGGGTTAAGGCTCAAAATTGTGTTACAGAAGGCTACTTGTCTCAAATCCCCTTCCGAAGCGCCATTAAGGAGCGTCTTACCCAAATTTGGGACTACCCAAAGTATGGTACACCATTTAAGGAGGGTGACTACTACTTCTTCTTTAAAAACAGTGGTCTTCAAAACCAGAGCGTGCTTTACCTCCAGCGTGGGTTGGATGATGAACCGGAAGTTTTTCTTGATCCTAACACGTTTTCAGAAGACGGAACGGTTGCTCTTAGCGGCATCTCCTTTTCCAATGATGGGAGGTACTTGGCCTACTCAATCTCGGTATCTGGGTCTGATTGGGTAGAGATACGTGTTATTGAGGTGGCAACTAAGCAGCATTTACCCGATGTTATAAGCTGGGTAAAGTTCTCGAACGCACAGTGGAAGGGTGATGGGTTTTACTATAGCCGATACGATGCTCCAAAAGAGGGAACAGAGTACTCCGGTTCCAATGAATTCCAAAAGGTGTACTACCACAAGCTAGGCGATGAACAATCGAGCGATACCTTAATCTACGAAGATAGAGACCATCCCCTACGATATTTTAATGCTCGTGTTACCGAAGATGAACGATACCTTTTTATATATGTATCGGAAGGAACACATGGAACGGAGCTGTACTGGAAAGACCTTTCTGCCGATGATGACCTTAAGCTGCTATTTCCCGGATTTCAATTTGACTATACTATTATAGATAATGATGGCGAAAGGCTAATCGTTTACACCAACCATGGCGCATCGCGGTACCGGGTGGTGCTGGTCGATCCGAATAATCCGCACGAGCAGCATTGGCAAACGCTTATCCCCGAGGCCGACGACCTGCTTGAAGGTGTTACAAAGGGCGGAGGTAAGCTATTCGCCTTCTACCTGAAGGATGCTGCAACGCGCATTTTTGAGTACGATCGTTGTGGCGAACGTATAAAGGAGATTCCGCTTCCGGGAATTGGAGCTGCAGCTGGGCTTTCCGGCAAAAAGGCCGATGCGCTACTGTTCTACTCGGTTACAAGTTTTACCAATCCTGCAGCCATCTATAAGTATGATGTGGAATTGGGAGAAAGTTCCGCATATCGTTCAACGGAAGTTGTATTTGATCCTGAATGCTTCGAAACCAGTCAGGTTTTCTATGCCAGCAAGGATGGTACAAAGGTCCCGATGTTCATCATCCATAAGAAAGGAATTGATCTTGATGGTGCTAATCCAGCACTGCTCTACGGCTATGGCGGATTCAACATTAGCCTAACCCCAGCGTTTAGCCCTTCGCGGATAGCGTTTTTGGAGAATGGTGGCGTATATGCGGTGGCAAACCTTCGAGGAGGCGGTGAGTACGGCGAGGAGTGGCATCGGGCTGGTATGCTGGAGAAGAAGCAAAACGTGTTCGACGATTTTATTGCCGCAGCCGAGTTCCTGATTGCCCAAAAGTACACCTCGCCCCATCGGCTGGCCATTGCAGGAGGCTCTAATGGTGGCCTGCTGGTTGGTGCTGCCATGACCCAGCGGCCCGAACTCTTTAGGGTTGCCATCCCTCAAGTGGGCGTGCTCGATATGCTGCGCTACCACCGCTTTACCATTGGCTGGGGCTGGGTGGTAGAGTATGGAAGCAGCGATAGCCAAGAGCAGTTCGAGTATCTCTACCGTTACTCTCCTCTACATAATATTAAGGATGGGGCTACCTATCCGGCAACGCTTATCATGACTGCCGACCACGACGATCGTGTGGTGCCTGCCCATTCGTTTAAGTTTGCCGCCACTTTACAGGAAATGGCTGCAGGAGTTAATCCTGCGCTTATTCGCATTGAAACAAAGGCTGGACATGGAGCCGGTAAGCCAACCTCGAAGGTGATAGATGAGGCTGCCGATATGTGGGCATTCCTTTTTTATAATGTTGAATTCGAACCTAAGCAATTTTAAAGCTCAAATTGGCAACCGCAAGCTAGCTAAAAGGGGTTCTTTTAAAAGGTCTAATGCGTTTGTCCAAAAGCTGGCGAGCTCTCAACCAAGAGCTCGCCAGCTTTTATCTAAGAGCTCGTCAGCTTTCAAACAAAAGCTCGCCAGCTTTTAGTCAAGAGCTCGCGAGCTTTTTAAGCTACGGATTAAGCGGAGCCATCAGAACGATTTTGGGCTTAAAAAAAGGTCTGCAGAGCTTTTCTCTGGCAGACCTTCTGTTGATTATTGGGTTTGGTTATTGCTGCTTATTGGCGTCCGCTACCTACGCGGTTGCTTTCATCTTCGAGTCCTGAACGGCGCTGGCGCGATGGCTTCATGTTTGTTTTTCCAAAACGATACGAGAAGTTGATGCCAATTCTTTGCGAGCTCCATTTGGTATGCGACCATACATGGATGTTGTCGTAGTTGGCAGAGGCTTTATTCCTCATCGTATTGAAAATATCATCAAACGATACTTTTACACGAGCCTTTCCATCCATAAAAGATTTTTGGATGCCAAGGTTAATTGAGTACATGTCCTCAATTTGGAACATCCCATAGGCTAGTGGCGACTGGTAAAAAGCCATTAGCTCGAGCGTATACTTCTTTGGAAGTATAAAGCTGTTGGACGACGAAATGTTTACCGAAAGCTTGCTGTTGGTTTGATCTAGGTTGCTATCCGCTTTCTTGTAGCTATTGTAGTAGGCCGTAATGTTGTTGTTGCTTCGCCACCATTGGGTAGGACTAACGTTAATGCTATTCGTAAGCGAGAAAGAGTTTAAACTTTCAAGATTTTTCATGGTTTGCTTACCAACTTTTGTTTCGTCGTTTTGCTCCACAATCTGTACCATTACATCCTGAGTGTTGGTATAGGTGAACTCGGTAAAGATCATGTTTTTCCACGAATGGTTTACTGAGATGTTGTTGGTGTATTGGGGATCGAGGAACGGATTCCCTTCCATGAAGGTATACTCATCCAAGTAGAAACGGAACGGATTAAGGTCTCGGTAACGAGGACGGTCGATACGCCTATTGTAGCTTAAACCAATAGTATTATTCTCGTTGATCTTTTGCTGAACGAAGAACGTAGGGAAGAAGTCAACATACGAGCGGTCAACCACCTTGTTCATCGTTATCGAGTTTCCGTTGCTGGATGTGTGCTCAACGCGCAAGCCTCCCTTAATGCTGGTGCTGTTTTTATCGTAGGAGAGGCTCAGGTAACCCGCTGCAATATCCTCTTTGTATACAAAATGGTTAGAGCGGCTTGGATCAAATGTTTCGCTACTATTCTGTATTATGTAGTAATTTAGATTGTTGTCGGTTTCTACAGCGCTAACCTTTGCACCTGCTTCAAGGCGGAATATTTTGTTGAATGGATGTACGTAGTCTGCTTTAGCCGACTTAATGGTGATATCGGAAGGCGATTCGCTCTTAAGCAGCTTAGGGTCTCTTATTGCAATTCCGGTTGCATCATAGTAGTAGGTTTCGTTTCTTGCATCCGAGTTGTTGTCAAAGCGAGCATAGTCTACATCTACATTAAGCTCTTTTCCTGTTGTATCCAAGATCGACTTGTAGTTGAAGTTGTAGCTCATATTCCTAAATGTACCATCGGTTGGATTATTGCTATAAATAGACGAATCGGCAGTAGGCTTATTGCTTAAGAAGTTGGTTGTGCCGCTTGTTGAGTTGTCCATGCTATTGGCATAGCCGCTAACCATTATGCCAATGGTATTCTTCTTGTTAATGTCGTAGTCAACGCCGGTTTTAAAGCTGTTTGCATTGTATCTCCATTCAATCCTGTTCTTTTGGTCTAATAACCACGATTGGTTGTTGTAGAAGATTTTTCTTTTTAATTCGATGTCGTTATCGCCAGGATATGTTCCTGGATTGTAGCTGGCATAAACGTTGGTTTTCCCGCTGCGAAGATTAAGGTTGATGCCACCAGAGCCACCTACTTGACCATTGTAGGTAATTCCGCCATTGATGCTGCCATTAAAACCTGGCTTAAAGTTTCGCTTCGTTCTAATGTTGATTATGCCCGTATTACCAGCAGCATCGTAGCGTGATGGAGGATTGTTGATGATCTCCACCTTCTCAATTTCAGAACCCTGAAGCCCCTTTAGGTAGTTGGCCAAATCGGTTCCTGAGAGTTGTGTAGGGCGGTCGTTAATCATAACGGTAACACCCTGCTTTCCGTTGATGTTTATGTTGTCGTCCTTGTCGATATTGATGTTTGGCGCTTTTTTCAAAACCTCGTAAGCCGATTCGGCTGAAGCTGTTGCGCTATTTTCGATATTTAGCACAGTCCTATCAGCCTTTTTTTCGATGTATGGTTTTTTCCCTGTAACGGTTACCTCCTTGATTACGGCAGATGTTTTAATGGCTATATCAGCAACGTTTGTACTTGGTGCGCTTCTAAACTTATCAGATAGATTGGGGGTGTATCCTACAATTTGTGCTTTCATAGGCCGATTCGGCTGAAGCAGTTGCGCTGCTTTCGATGTTTAGCACCGTCCTGTCTGCCTTTTTCTCGATGTAGGGCTTCTTGCCTGTAACCATAACCTCTTTGATCACTGCTGATGATTTAATAGGGATATCTGCAACTTTGGTGTTGGGGGTACTGGCAAACCTGCTCGAGAAGTTTGGGCTGTAGCCAACAATTTGCGCCTTCACCACGTAGCTGCCTTCGGCAACGTTGGTAAAAGTATAGTTTCCATTCGGGTCGGTAAGTGCTGAACTTTTGATAGTGGAGTCGGGTACTGCGATGAGCACCACAGAGGCAAACTCAATTGGTTTTTTCGTATCGGTGTCTACTACCCGGCCTTTTACAGAATACTTGCCGGCCATGGCCGATACGTCATGCGCTGATGCTCCAAAGAGAGCTAAGAGAAGGAAGGTTTGTGCGAAAAGATGTTTCATGGGTTGGTTGTTTTTTGGTCGAATGACGAAGGTTTTCTTTTTCTGTTACAGTTTCTGCCAGTTGGAAAAGAATGTAATAACAGCAAAAGAAGAGTGAGAAGAAGTAGTTTGTAGTTGGAACAGATATTCTTGACCGCATGAAACCAGTATGACATGTGCAGTGATGCCTACCTGTTGTTGATATCAGAAGAGGACCTCTTATTTTGAAGAGATGTGTTAAGGAACTAACATCTTTTTTTGCGAGAGAAGCAAATTTCGCAGTGTAAAGTTATAAATATTTATATAAAATTCACATTTTGGTATTGATCGGCAGTGGAAAAGTTTAATTTTAGGCGTGGTTATAGAAAGACAAACGTTTGCACTGCTGGTGGTCTTTTTTGCTTATTATTCACAGCTTTGTATGTTTTATTTTTGAAAAAGTTGATTTTAATTGCTGCCACTGGCATTTCGTTTGCGTATCTAGGGGAAGAGAGCACAGGATTATTTTAAGAGTAAGATTGAAAAAACTGAAATTACATAGTAAAATTCCCTATGAATATGAGCATAGATTTAAGCAAGTATGGGATTAAGGGCAACTTTGAAATTGTTCATAACCCAAGTTACGAAGAGCTGTATCAAGCCGAAATCGATTCGAAAAACGAAGGCTTCGAAAAGGGTACGGTTACAACAACCGGAGCCGTTGCTGTAGATACCGGTATCTTTACAGGTCGTTCTCCTAAAGATAAATTCTTTGTTAAGGACGAAATTACAGAGAAGAACATGTGGTGGGATGGGACCATCAATCGTCCTGTAAGCACTGAGATTTGGGATCACTGCAAAAACCTGGTAACCGAACAGCTTGGATCTTCTAAGAAGCTATACGTAGTTGACGTATTCTGTGGTACAAATGCCGATACTCGTATGAAGGTGCGCTTTATCATGGAAGTTGCATGGCAAGCACACTTTGTAACCAACATGTTCATACGTCCTTCGCACTACGAATTGGCTAATTTCGGAGAACCCGATTTCGTATTCCTAAATGGTTCTAAAGCAACCAACCCACAATGGAAGGAGCAAGGGTTACACTCAGACGTATTCATACTCTTCAACCTTGGCCAAAAGATGTCGGTTTGTGGTGGTACCTGGTATGGTGGCGAAATGAAGAAGGGCATCTTCTCGTTGATGAACTTCTACCTGCCATTAAAGGGTATTGCGTCGATGCACTGCTCGGCCAACGTTGGCGAAGGTGGCGATGTTGCTATTTTCTTCGGTCTATCGGGAACTGGTAAGACTACCCTTTCTGCCGATCCAAAGCGCTACCTAATAGGAGACGACGAGCACGGCTGGGACAACCACGGTATTTTTAACTACGAAGGAGGTTGCTACGCTAAGGTTATCAACCTAAGCAAAGAAAACGAGCCTGATATCTGGAGAGCAATTCGTCGTGATGCGCTTCTTGAGAATGTTGTTGTTAAGGAAGATGGTACTCCAGATTTCGCTGATGACTCTAGAACAGAGAATACCCGCGTATCTTACCCAATCTACCACATCAACAAAATAGTTCTTCCATCGCGTGCCGGTCATGCAAAGAAGGTTATCTACCTTTCTGCTGATGCATTCGGAGTATTACCTCCAGTTTCTATACTTGACGAGAAACAAGCTCAATACCACTTCCTATGCGGCTTTACCTCAAAGCTTGCTGGTACCGAGCGTGGTATTACCGAGCCAGTACCTTCGTTCTCTCCAGCATTCGGAGAGGCGTTCCTTACCCTTCACCCAACCGTTTACGCTAAGGTACTTGCCGACAAGATGCGCGAGCACGGAGCTAAGGCATACTTGGTAAACACTGGATGGAATGGTACCGGAAAGCGAATCTCTTTAAAGGATACTCGTGCTATCATCGATGCTATTATTGATGGTTCTATCGAAAAGGCTGAAACCGTTCATATTCCAATTATGAACCTTACTGCGCCTAAGTCGCTTAATGGTGTATCTGATATTCTTGATCCTCGCAGTACCTATGCAGATGTTAAGGAGTGGGAAGCAAAAGCTGTTAAGCTTGCCGGTATGTACATCAAAAACTTCCAGCAGTACTGTGACAACGATGCGGCTATTGCGCTTATACCATCGGGACCACAGCTTCCAAAGTAAGATAAGCTCTTTCTTAAATATTGAGGGTCGGCATATTGTCGACCCTTTTTGCTTTCTTTGCCAACAAAATGATAATCATGGATGGAAGAAAGAGAAGCGATGTTAGAGTAGGGCAGCTGGTGAATATTGTGCTAAAGGAGCATCAACGTACGGGAGAGCTAACGGAAGGTGTTGTTAAGGACATACTAACCAATTCGGGTACGCATCCTCATGGCATAAAGATTCGATTGGAAACGGGCGAGGTAGGCCGAATTAAGGAAATACTGGAAAATGTTGAGGATTAAAACGAGTTGATGTGATGGTGTATGACGATGAGATCTTTTCTAACGTAAGCTTTGCAGAAATTGGCTTAGATGGTGTTGAGTACGATAGTTGTCGTTTTGAAAATTGTGATTTTTCGGGAGTGTCGTTTAGTGGCATTGAACTTATTGATTGCCATTTCGTGAACTGCGATTTTAGTCTTGTAAAGTTGGATGGTACAGGCCTGAAAAATGCTACGTTCACAGGCTGTAAGCTTATTGGCGTTGACTTTTCTGTTGCTAGCAACTTCCTATTTGCTGTAAGCTTTGCAGATTGCATGCTTGACTATTCCATCTTCTTAAAAAAGAATATGAAGGGGACTACTTTTCGAAACTCTTCTGTAAAATCAGCTATGTTCGAGGAGTGCAACCTGTCTAATGCAATATTGGATAGCTGCAACTTTGCGAATACTTTGTTTGTGCAAAACAACCTTCAGCAGGCAGACTTTCGAACATCTACGGAATATTCTTTCGATCTTGAATTGAATAGGGTAAAAGGAGCAAAGTTTGCTTATCCTAGCGCATTAGGACTTTTCTCTAAGTATGGGATTGAGATAGAATAAAAAAAGGGACACAGAATGCGTCCCTTTTTCTTAATCATATTGTTGTTTGTTAGATACTACCAACTTCTTTTTCAATATTAAGCAGTCGCTCTAACGATTGCTTACCTTCTTTGGTAGCCTCGGTGAAGAACGATTTGTAGTATGCTATTCCTTTTTGAAGGTTTTCCTTAAAGGTAGTAAAGAACTTTGCCTCTTTAGTGTTTGCCTCAGCAGGACTTTCTGCTATTCGATCCTTTAGATACTTTACGTATAGCATTAACTCCTTTATAAACATATGAGGGCGGTCTGTTCTTTCTATTACATTGTTAGTGCCATATATGTGGCCAACCATCTCTTTAAGTGTTGCCTCTTTGGTGAAATAGGCTGTATTTGGTCCTGGACAGACTGTAATCCCGTTGTAGTCCTTTCCTCCCTCAATGCCATGTTCGATAAAGGCAGAGGTAACCAAACCTATACATAGGCACGATTTCTCGGTGATCTTTTTGTACTCTTTGTCGAACTCTGCTTGGGGGAGATTCTTACCCTTTAGTTCTTCAACTTTCTTTTTAATGAAGGAAATTGATGCGGTGCATTCTCCTCGTTCGCTAAACTCCTTGTTGAGCGCAAGGTAGCGCTTTGGACAGTAGCTGCCGGGTTTTCCTTTAGCAATAAGCATGTCTCTTTCTTGCTCCTTGGAACTTCCTCGCAGATTGTTGAACATCACTCCAAGTGGCGAGATGTTGCTGAGGTAAAGATCGTCCTCTCGGGCATCTACGAGCCTTTTGCGGGTCTCATCGTCAACGCAGGTGGCTTCTTTTACAAGTAGGAATGGCGATCCCCAGCCTACTGAGTCTACCTTGTACTTGTCGATGAGCATTTGATGCTCTTCGTGGGTTCCAACTCCGCCCTGAACGCTGATTTTAAGTTCGGGAGGTGTTGGAGGTATAAATTTACCTTTGTCAGCTAGGGCTTTTGCGTATATCTCGAAGTTCGAGGAGATAAGTACCTCGCGGTTATCTGCAAATTCTTGAAGAATCGGTCCTAGCAGAAGTCCATCACTTGCAAAGGCATGTCCTCCACAGTTTAGTCCCGACTCAATACGGTATTCAGATACCCAAATTCCTTTCTTAGCAAGAAACTTACCCTGAATAAGCGCCGAACGGAAATCGGACACCTTCAAGGTAACCTTCTTCTTCAGTTCGAAGTTGGCATTGGGGTAAAAGTCTTCGAAAGATTCGATGTAGCCGTAAAGTTTAGGATTCATCCCTGCCGATAAAACAATGGAGGATGTTAGGCTGCTCTGCGCAAATCCGCGAAGAGCAGCATGAGCATCATTATATTCTTCGCTGAGCTTTTCTCCGTTGTGGTAGTTCTCCTTGTCTACCTTGGTCATGATGTTTACATCGATAAGCCCGCTGGTTAGGTTTTCCTTAAGCTTATTCCAAAACTCTTTGGTGGAGTTTGTTTTATTTTCTATGACTCTGTTAAGCTCTAGTTTAATGGTAGAGGTGTTGGGAAGTAGCTCGGAAAAGCGACGTAAATCAACCTTCGACTTTTTGCTGAGCAACTCGTCTACCTTAGCCTTAACGATGGTGTCGATCATGTTTAGGTAGGAGGTGATTCGTTTTGCTCGTGCATCAATATCGCTCGAGGAGATTGGCGAAAAGGGGAGCTCAAACTTTTTGCTGTATAGCTCGCGCATCTTCTCCATGAGTAGGTCATCTACCAGCGAAATAACCGATGAAATGCCATATTCCGCAACTCTCAGGGGAGAGTCTATGGTATAAGCAACTCCCATAACAGGAATGTGAAAAGAGTGTAGTGCTGGTTTATTGTACATAGCTGCACATGTATTTGAAGTTTGCACAAAGAAACTGTTGTTTTAATAGAATTAGCTATATGTGAAGTGCGTTGCTGTTAATTTTCCATCATTATATTGTAATATAACACTTCGGAGCAAGTGTTAAATGTTGGTCGGAAGAATTTTTTCTTCTTATACGGATTGTTCTTCGAGATTGTTTTAGTAGAAAAAGAAATCTATTGAAAGGCGTATTTTTATAATTTAACTCAAAAATAATCTAGCTATAATTCGCAATAAAAGGAGGTTGTTTGAACGGGTTTATAATCGCTATATAACCATGATTCAATTTAGATTGTAATTAAATGAAAGGTGTTTTGTAAGGAATGCCTTAATGAATAGTGTAATTATCCGTATAATGATTTTTATCTGTCTCGGATTTATGGTTCAATCCTGTTATATTGCAATCGAACATTTCAAATAAGCATGGGCTATTACCTTTACATAAATTGGGATAACCAGTACCGGCGGCATAATAATAACTTCTAGAATTTCTAGAGTTATCCTTCTATAATATAGCTGTCGGGGACGTTTCTGAAATTTCCATTATATTCTTACTGCTGACTTTTTAATTGCCTGTAAGCAGCGCGAGTAGGCGCTTTTTGCCTGCTTGTCACTTGGGCTATTGACTCCTTAAACATTACGGTTTGAGGGTTGTTAGGTTATGTAATTAGTTACGAACACACATAAATCACAAAGCAATGCTATTCGATCTCAACCTCATTAAATTGGTGTATGCAAATCTACCAGAGAAGGTGGATGCTGCTAGAGCATTACTTGGTCGTCCTCTTACGCTGACCGAGAAAATTCTGTATGCGCATATTGATGGTGAACTCCCTAGGATGCCCTTCGAACGGGGAAATTCGTATGTGGATTTTAATCCCGATAGGGTTGCTATGCAGGATGCTACAGCTCAAATGGCTTTGCTGCAGTTTATGAGTGCAGGAAAATCGAAGGTGGCTGTCCCTTCTACTGTGCATTGCGATCACCTTATTCTGGCGAAGGATGGTGCTACTGCCGATCTTAAAGAAGCCGAGATTACCAACAAGGAGGTTTACGACTTTCTTGCTTCTGTTTCCAACAAGTATGGTATCGGATTCTGGAAGCCGGGTGCGGGCATTATCCACCAGATAGTGCTCGAGAACTACGCTTTCCCTGGTGGAATGATGGTGGGAACCGATTCGCATACCGTTAATGCAGGAGGCTTGGGTATGGTGGCAATTGGTGTTGGTGGAGCCGATGCCGTAGACGTGATGGTGGGCATGCCTTGGGAGTTGAAATTCCCCAAACTCATAGGTGTTAAGCTAACCGGGAAGATGAGCGGCTGGACATCGGCAAAGGATGTTATCCTTAAAATTGCTGGAATTTTAACTGTTTCTGGGGGTACCGATGCCATTGTTGAATACTTTGGAGAGGGTGCCGACTCTATTTCGGCTACAGGTAAGGGAACTATTTGCAATATGGGGGCCGAGATTGGAGCAACAACTTCCATCTTTGGCTACGACGACAATATGGCTCGTTACTTAGTGGCTACCGGACGCTCGCAGGTGGCATCGCTAGCTAATGGCATTAAGGATTACCTCCGAACCGATCCAGAGGTGGTTGCTAATCCCGAAAAGTACTTCGATAAGATTATTGAGATTAACCTATCGGAGTTGGAGCCATACATCAACGGTCCGTTTACGCCCGATAAGGCTTGGTCGATCTCCGAGTTTGCCAAGGCGGTTGAGGAAAATGATTATCCTGAAAAGTTGGATGTTGGGCTGATTGGCTCGTGCACCAACTCGTCGTACGAGGATATTACCCGCGCTGCATCGGTGGCGAAGCAGGCAGAGGCTAAGTATATTAGGGTGAAAAGCGAATTCACCATTACCCCTGGTTCGGAGATGATTCGCTATACCATGCAGCGCGATGGACTGATCGACGTGTTTAGCAATATTGGCGGTGTTGTGTTGGCAAACGCTTGCGGACCTTGCATTGGGCAGTGGGCGCGCCACGGTGCCGAGAAGGGCGAGCGTAACTCCATCATCACCTCGTTTAACCGCAACTTTGCCAAGCGCAACGATGGCAACCCCAATACGTTTGCTTTTGTGGCATCGCCCGAGATTGTAACTGCGCTTACCATTGCCGGTAGCCTAAAGTTCAATCCGCTAACCGATACGCTGAAGAATGCGAATGGCGAAGAGGTAAAACTCGATGAGCCTGCAGGCTTTGAACTACCCATCAACGGGTTTGATGTTGCCGATAACGGCTACCAAGCTCCTGCCGAGGATGGCTCGAATGTGGCGGTTAGCATTGATCCTGCATCAAAGCGCCTGCAGGAGCTAAAGCCATTCCCTGCATGGAATGGTAAAAACCTGAAGGGACTAAAGCTGCTCATCAAGGTGAAGGGAAAGTGTACCACCGACCACATATCGATGGCTGGCCCTTGGCTGAAGTACCGTGGGCATCTCGAGAATATCTCCCAGAACATGCTCATTGGCGCTACGAACTTCTTCAATGGCCATACCAATAGCGTAAAAAATCAGTTTAGCCATAAGTATATGCCGGTACCGGATGCTGCTAAGACATACCGCGATGCCGGCTTCCTGTCGATAGTGGTTGGCGATGAGAACTACGGCGAAGGCTCATCGCGCGAGCATGCCGCCATGGAGCCCCGCTTTATGGGCGTTGCCGTGATTCTGGCCAAGTCGTTTGCCCGCATCCATCAAACGAATCTAAAAAAGCAAGGCGTGCTTGCCCTTACGTTTGCCTATAAGAGCGATTACGATAGGATTCACGAGGATGATGTCATAGATATCCTAGGGCTGGAGTCGTTCGAGGTGGGGAAGAACCTTACCGTTCTTCTCCATCATGCCGATGGAAGCACCGAATCGTTTGAGGCGGTGCAAACCTACAACGACAACCAGTTCGAGTGGTTTAAGGCCGGTTCGGCGCTCAACCTCATCAGGCAAAATCAGAAGTAAATATCAGTTCGATGTAAGGATTGAAACAACTTCATATGGTTAGCCCAAGGTAAGATCAGCGCTAGTCCCCTCCTTTTCAAGGAGGGGAGCGGCGTAGCCGGGGGAGGTTGTAGAAGAGAATACTGTCCGAAAACCACCCCGCCCTTCGGGCACCCCTCCTTAAAAAGGCGGGGAGTACACCAAGGCAACCTTTGCTTGTAACACCAACTCCTTACTTCGAACCGACGTGAAGTAGTGTAAATGTATAACAGTCTAAACCAATATTTATGAGCGAGTTTTCTAACTGGACGCATTTGGCCGAGAAGGCTGCCGAAATCGACAACGACCTTTTCGCAAAGTACGATGTTAAGCGTGGTCTGCGCAACGCCGACCATACCGGCGTGCTTGTGGGGTTGTCGAATATCGGTTCGGTGTCGGGCGTTAAGAAGGTTGATGGCGTAAACGTTCCTGCCGAAGGAAAGCTTACCTATCGCGGGATCGACATTAAGGATTTGGCCGAGGGCTACCTTACTGAGAAGCGCGTGGGCTACGAGGAGACGGTTTACCTGCTGCTTTTTGGCAAGCTGCCTACCCGCGATGAGCTGGAGCGATTCAGCGAGTACATGAAGGAGCAGCGCAAGCTCCCCGAGTACTTTACCAAGGATATCATCCTCTCGTTTCGCGGTAAGGACATCATGAACATGCTGGCCCGATCGGTGCTGGCGCTCTACACCACCGACGATAACGCCGATGACACCAGCACCGAAAACGTGCTGCGCCAGTCCATCAGCCTTATTGCCAAGTTTCCCGAGATTATTGCCCACGCCTTCCACGGCATGCGCTACCACTACATGAACAAGTCGCTGGTTATCCGTCATCCGCATCCGAAGCTGAGCCATGCCGAGAACTTCCTATACCTGCTTAAGGGCGCCAACCGCTATACCCCGCTGGAGGTGGAAATCCTAGATCTGGCGCTGGTGCTGCATGCCGAGCACGAGGGGGGTAACAACTCATCGTTCACGGTTCACGTGGTATCGTCGTCGCAAACGGATACCTACTCGGCTATTGCCGCTGCCATTGGCTCGCTGAAGGGGCCGCTGCACGGTGGGGCCAACAGCGAGGTGATGGCCATGATGGACAACATCAAGCGTAACGTGAAGGATTGGAGCAACGAGAAGGAGATCGAAGAGTATCTGGCAAAGATTCTCCGCAAGGAGGCCTACGACCGCTCGGGCAAGATATACGGGATGGGGCATGCCGTTTACACCCTTTCCGATCCGCGTGCCGTGGTGCTTAAGAAGAAGGCTCGCGAGGTAGCCATCGAAAAGGACAGGCTCCACGAGTTTAACCTCTACGATGCCATCGAGCGCTTGGCTCCAAAGGTATTCCACGAGATAAAAGGGGAGAAGGTGATTGCCCCCAACGTCGACTTTTATTCGGGATTCGTGTACTGCATGCTCGACATCCCCGTGGCGGTGTACACCCCAATGTTTGCCATGGCCCGCATTGCCGGCTGGTGCGCCCATCGCCTAGAGGAGCTCATCAGCGCCAAGCGTATCATCCGCCCTGCATATAAAACGCTGGCCGAGGAGGTTTCCTATATCCCGCTAAGCGAGCGGGGGTAAATGATGAGGGTAGGGGCGCAAAACTTGCGCCCTAGGTGATGGCAAATCTAAATCAGCGCTCTTTATCCCCTCCTTGGGAGGGGCAGGGGTGGGTTTAGAGTAGTAAGCAGCACTAGCGATTGGCTTAAATACAATCTTACAAAGTGAAGTGTTAGGTGGCTAGTCTTTCGAAAAGAAGGTAAAACCCACCCCTAACCCCTCCCAAGGAGGGGATAACGTGCTTAGATGCTGCATTACCTCTAATCTGGTTTGTTAGTAGGATGAAGCAATTCTAAAATTTCTCAGCGCTTCCATCAGCCTTGCTGCTAATACTCTTTGCCAGTAGCGCAAATCAACCCTAAAATATCTCGGTGATCCTCTTTGCCGAAAGTCTAACATCTAATGTCTAATATCTAACGTCTACAACAATGTCCAAAATAGCAATGAAAACGCCGCTGGTGGAGCTCGACGGCGACGAAATGACCCGAGTTCTATGGCCCATCATTAAGGAGAAATTGATCCTGCCGTATGTCGACCTGAAGGTGGAGTACTACGATTTGGGCATCATGAACCGCGATAAGACCGACGACAAGGTGACCACGGATGCCGCCAGCGCCATCATCAAGTATGGGGTGGGGGTGAAGAACGCCACCATCACGCCCAACGCCGACCGCGTGGTGGAGTACGGCCTCAAGCAGCAGTGGAAGTCGCCCAACGGCACCATCCGCGCCATGCTCGACGGCACGGTGTTCCGCAAGCCCATTCTGGTGAAGAACGTGCAGCCTTCGGTGCGCTCGTGGGTGAAGCCCATTGTGGTGGGCCGCCACGCTTACGGCGACGTGTACAGGAACACCGAGATGTACATCGACGGGCCGGGCAAGGCCGAGCTGGTGTACACCGACAGGGCCGGGTTGGAGCGCCGCACGCTTATCCACGAGTTCGACTCGCCCGGGGTAATCCAGGGGATGCACAACACCGACGACTCTATAGGCAGCTTTGCCCGCTCGTGCTTCGAGTACGCGATCGACCAGAAGATCGACTGCTGGTTTGCCACCAAGGATACCATCTCGAAGATCTACGACCAGCGCTTCAAGAATATCTTCGAGGAGATATTCGAGAGCGAGTACAAGCAGCGCTTTGCCGATGCCGGCATCACCTACTTTTACACGCTGATTGACGATGTGGTGGCCCGCATCATGAAGCACGAGGGAGGCATCCTGTGGGCCTGCAAGAACTACGACGGCGATGTGATGAGCGACATGGTGGCCTCGTCGTTCGGCTCGCTGGCCATGATGACCTCCGTGCTGGTGTCGCCCAAGGGATACTTCGAGTATGAGGCTGCCCACGGCACCGTGCAGCGCCACTACTACAAGCACCTGAAGGGCGAGAAGACCTCCACCAACGCCGTGGCGCTCATCTATGCGTGGACCGGGGCGCTGGCCAAGCGCGGCGAGCTCGATAACATTCCCGAACTGGTGGCCTTTGCCCGAAAGCTGGAGAGGGTAGTGGTAGAAACCATCGAGGAGGGGGTAATGACGGGCGACTTGGCCGCCATCTGCAGCCCCCGCGCCGAGAAGGTGGTGCACTCCGAGGAGTTCCTCGACGAGGTTGCCTCGCGCCTGTAGTAGTGAGTAGTGAGTAGGGAGTAGGGAGTAGGGAGTAGAATCCGTTCGCCGAGCGAAGCAGAGGCGTAGGGGGTAGATGCCTTCTCCCGTAGCTGTAGATAGGTTAGGCTGTCGTCGTTGATAGGTTTGCCTATCGTCATTGATAGGTTAGGCTATCGTCGTTGATAGGTTGGGCTATCGTCGTTGATAGGTTGGGCTATCGTCGTTGATAGGTTGGGCTATCGTCGTTGATAGGTTAGGCTATCGTCGTTGATAGGTTAGGCTATCGTCGTTGATAGGTCAACCTATCGGCTGACGCACAAAAAAGGTGCCCGATTGCGAGCACCTTTTTTGTCGGTATTGGGGTTGGCTACTTTTCGGTATTGCTTTCGGTTTTTGCCTTTGCACGCTTAAAGTGCTCCTTAAGCAGCTTGTGCGCTTCGGCAGCGCCCTGTACGTTATTACGGCTAAGGTAGTCGAGGTGCGCGTACTGGTCGATGGCATCCATGTAGTTATCGTACTCGTGCATCATCTTGGCACTTTCTAGCTTGTAGACTATCGATTCCATCCTGCCAATCCAACTCTTACACGTGCTTACAGCAGCGTTGTCGCTGTTAAATTCGGTCCAATCGATAAGCGGAGAGTTCAGCTGTGGCTGAGTTTGCGAAAGGGTCTTTACGTCATCTACCAGAAGCTTGTTGGAATCTCCTCCCCCTTTACCGTAAAATGAGCGTTCTTCCGATGTGAGCACCGGGGTGTTAGGGTTAATCAAATTTTCTAATGCGGTGATGGCGGCTTCGATTTCTGCCTTATGATCCTTCACCAGCTTGTCAGTAATTGTACTTTTCATAGTTTAAATACTTTTATTGTTAGCAATTCCTCCGTTAGGAGGCTGTTTGTTGTTAAGATTGCCACCAGCCATTTGAATTGGCTTGGCTCATGAAGATGACCCTATGATGGTGGCTGTCTTAAAGATTTATAAATATAGTAAAAGAATTGCATGAGTGTTCTTGTGGTTGAAAATTTTGCAATGCAGTTTGGTGTGCGCCCCAGCCATTTGTTCTATTAATGCATGCTGCAAAGGAATAGGCGCTGTCTATATTTGTGCAAGGCGTGCGTGGCTGAGTCGGGGAAAGTTGTAATTTCGTGGGATTTTTAATTACTATTAATGGCTTAGTTTGAATCACGCAAATAAGGGAATATGAGAGTTAAGTTTGATTACGTCAATTTTTCTTTGAAGAAGAAGATTTCACTGTCGATCATAGCCGCCTCCCTGCTGTTTTTCCTAGTTATCGGAAGCCTTCTCCTCGTTCAGATGAGAAAGGTGATGTATAGTAGCGAAAAGGAGCGGCTCGAGGCCCAGTCGGCAGCGTTCGAGAGCGCCTTGCAACGGAGCATAGCCTCGTCGGCACAGGTGGCTAAGGTAGCCTCGGTTAGCTTGGGTAACCTATTGGCAAGCAACGCCAGCGATACGGCTATCGTGAAATGGCTGAAAGGGGTTAACGATACCCAAAACCTGTACGCCACCGTTACCGAAACGGGCACAGGCGCCACTAAGGTTTACCACCTTACGGCAAACGGCGAGGCAGCAGTTGGCACAGGAACCTTCTCCGACAATCGCTTTACGGCAGCCGATATTGCGTCGGATAAGGAGGTTGCTCTAGTTACCTCAGCCGATAAGCATGCCTACCTAAGGGTAGCTGTAAAGGGCACGTCCATTAACGGGCGAACCCTAGTAGTTGGCCAAATGCTGCCGCTGCAGGAGCTCGTTCTTTCGGCTAACAAGAATATGAAGGAGGATACGCTAAGCATTCTACTGCTAAACAGTGGTGGCGATATCGTATCGTCGAACGTAGAAAAGTACCTAGGGAAGAGCCTAGCCTCGCTTGCCGATGGCGATAAGCTTTCGGAGTTTGCCGCTGGTCAGGCCGATAACAGCATCAAAAGGGTTCGCTTCGACGACAGCAGGTATATTGCCTGCTACTATCCGCTATCGAAGGTAAATGCCGATGGTGGAGTCGTATTCCTGTCGCCTCGTAGCGGAAGCCAGCTAGGCCTCTTAGCTATGATCCTTTTTGTGGTGATGGGCGTTTGGGCTGTACTCGCCACTGTTTTGCTGAAGGTCTTTAGCATCCGAATCCTTGCTCCGCTAAATAGGCTAACCGTATCCTTAAAGGAGGTAGCGCAAGGGAAGGTGTCCGACGAGTTGAAGGTACGCTATTCGCTAAACGACGAAATCGGGGCTATGTCCAATTCGGTAAACGACTTGGTAGATAACCTTACCGAAACAGCCCGCTTTGCCAAGGAGATCGGCGAGGGCAACCTCGCATGCAGCTATGCACCTCGTGGTAACGAAGATAAGTTGGGGATTGCTCTTGTTGGTATGCAAGGAAGCCTTGCCAAAGCCAAAGAGCTCGAAGAAGCCCAAAAGGAGGCCAACAAAAAGAGCCAGTGGGCTAACGAGGGGATGGCCAAATTTGCCGAGATACTTCGCAACAACCACGACAACCTTAAGGAGATGTCGTTCGATGTTCTTAAGAATCTGGTTAAGTACGTAAATGCCATACAAGGTGGCGTATTCGTTCTTAACGATGATGTTGAGGACGATCATTTCCTCGAAATGACCGCTTGCTTTGCCTACGATCGTCGTAAAATGCACCAAAAGCGGGTAGATATGGGAGAGGGGCTAGTTGGCCGATGCTTCTTCGAAAAGCAGTCTATCCTGCTTAAGGAGATGCCCGATAACTACCTCGAAATCACATCAGGATTGGGACAAAAGAATCCGAACAACCTGATTCTTGTTCCGCTAAAAATCAACGATACCGTAAATGGTGTACTCGAGATAGCTTCTTTCAACGAGTTTGAAGAGTATCAAATCCAGTTCATTGAGAAAATTGCCGAAAGCATATCGTCTACCATAACCAGCGTGCGTATCAACGAGCGTACAACTGCCCTTTTGGAGCGTTCGCAGGTACAGGCAGAGCAGATGGCCGCACAGGAAGAGGAGATGCGCCAAAACCTAGAAGAGCTACAGGCTACCCAAGAAGAACTCGAAAAGCGTGCTCGCGAAAACGATCAGATGAACAAGGAGCTGGAGAAGGAAAAATACCTATTGGATGCGCTTCTATCTACAATTCCAGACTTTATCTACTTTAAGGACGAACAGTGCCGCTTCATTCGTGTCAGCGAATCGATGGCTCCGCTATTCAAGGTTAACTCGGCTGCCGATCTTGTTGGTAAGTCCGACTTCGACTTCCACTCGGCCGAGCACGCCAATCGCTCGTATCAAGAGGAGATGGAAATTGTTAGAACTGGCAAAAAGATTATCGACAATGTGGTTTGCGAGCGATGGGATGATGGTCGCGAACAGTGGGTATCTACCACCAAAATGCCGCTCATTGGTGCTGATGGTCGCATCGTAGGATCGTTTGGTATCTCTAAGGTTATTACTGACTTCAAGCGAATGGAGATTGAAATGACCATGCAAAACGAGGCAATGAAGGAAACACTAGCCCAAATGGAAAAGGCTTCGGAAGATGCGGAAAACGTGAAGACGATGTACAATAAGATTATCGACAACCTACCATTAAAGGTTTTCGTAAAGGATCACTCAGGTAAGCTTGTTGTCATCAACTCTGCTGTAGCCAAGGCACATGGTTTAAAAGCAGAAGAGTTAATAGGCAAGAGCGATTTCGACTTCTACGATCATGATGCTGCAATGAAGGTGTACCAGGCCGAGCTTGAGGTGATGGAAGGCGAGGCTAAAACATACGTTCACGAAGAGCACTTCGAGGGTGGAGAAACCAAAACGCTAAAGACAACAAAGATGCCGTTCTACATTGATACCCTTAAGGAAAAGGGTCTTTTAGGCGTACAGGTTGATGTTTCGGAGTTTTCCAACATTCATTAAGCAATTAAAAAGTAGAAAAAACTAGCCTAGGCTTTGCATAGATGGAGGTCTTACAATTGTTTGTAAGACCTCCTTTTTGTATTTTTAGATCTTATAGGAAGAGACTATATGAAGCACCCATGTTTCACTAGCTCAAATGCGAATGAATAAAACGCTAGTATGGGTGTTTTTTCCAACCGTTTAAATATTAATTAGATGAAAGTCGAGGTTATTTTACATGCTGGCCTTCTTGATGGTTACGATTTTGAAGGCAAGGAGGTTGTGGTTATTGATGCTTTTAGGGCAACTAGCGTTATTGTTGAAGGATTGCATAATGGTGCTAAATCTATAATTCCGGTTGAAAGCGTCGAGGAAGCGATGTCAATTAAAGCGGAAAACCCAGAAGTTGTTTTGGGAGGCGAAAGAGATGGTATTCTAATTGAAGGTTTCGATTTAGATAACTCTCCATTAAACTATTTACCAGAAAAGATAAAGAGTAGGGACATTGTCCTTACAACAACAAATGGTACTCGAACCTTAAAAGGCGTTGTTGGTGCATCTGCCGTTTACTTAGGGGCGTTTTTAAATGCATCGGCAGTTGCTCGTCGAGTTTCCAATGCAAACGGCTTAGTGCTTGTTTGCAGCGGCTCGGAGAATACCGTATCACTCGAAGATTCGGTATGTGCAGGTGCAATTATATACTCGTTGGAGTCTCAAGTATCCATAAAATGGACTGATACGGCATATATGCTAAAGTCGCTGTTCAGCGATAATAGAGACAATCTAGGTGAGTTTCTTTCAGAGGGAGAGCATTACAGAGAACTTGTGGCTCACGGTTTTGAAAAGGATGTACAGTTCTGCCTTCAGCTCAACAAGCGCTCTGTTGTCCCATGCTACGATGGAACAACAGTTAAGCGTTAACCTATTCGAATTCTCGCGAAGCCTTGGCGAAAAGGTCGTTGGCAGCCGCTTGGTAGTTGGCCACAGTTCCTGCCTTTACGGTCTTTTTTACGAGTTGCTTGAGGTCGGGTAGAAATGCTATTTCAAAGTAATCCCAGTAGGGCTTTATTTTATTCATAAGATGGCTTGGACCGCTTAATGAAGCCGAGAACTCATCAAAAAGGAGGTTGTGAACCTGTTTTACGGCTAGGGCAACCTCTTTTCTGCTTGGCTCTGCACCTTCAATAGTTTTAAAGATTATTGGGTTTGAAATGGCACCTCGGCCAATCATCCACGAATCTACAAAGGGGAAACGCTCTTTTAGACCTTCCAATTGAGCTACAGTGCAGATGTCGCCGCTATAGCCAACGGGGGCCTTTAGCATCTTGGCGTATCGCTCAAAAGCATTCATGTCTACCTCTCCCTTGTACTGCTGCTTGCCGTATCGGGGGTGAATAATCACCTCTGCAAGGTCGTACTTGTTGAGGATAGGGATTACGGCCTCCAGCTCTTCGCTGTTCGACCAGCCTAGCCTAATCTTAACAGAAATCCTAATGCCAACCTGTAGTGCTGCAGCCAGTATCTCATCAATCTTTTCGGGGAAGGGGATTAGGCCGCTGCCCATTTGCTTGGTGGCAACAGGCGGAAAGGGGCATCCCATGTTGATGTTGGCCTCTTCGAATCCTAACTCTTTAAAGCGGTTCAGAACGGTGCATATCTCCTCGCTATTGCTCCCCAATACCTGAGGAATTAGCGGCTGGTTGCCATCTATCGACTTTACAATATCCTTTAAAACCTTTTCGCCTTCTTTACGGTAGCGCTTGGCATCAATAAACGGGCTGAATACCTTGGTTACGTTGCCATTTGCCTGTACTATGTACGATCGGAATATGCTATTCGTGAAGCCTTGAATGGGGGCGAGGTAAAGTTTCATTGGTATTATTAAGATTGTATTTTCTGTTGCACAAATTTATACCTAAAAAGGTAATTTATGGACATTGCCATAAAGATAACGCTCGAAATGATAATGGTTAGCTGTAGCCCGATGTGTTGAGCTGCAAATCCAAGTAAAAGGCTGCCTATTGGCGTTAAACCTAGGAAGGATACGTTGTAAAGCGATACCATCCGACCTCGGAATTCGCTTTTGGAGTATACCTGGATGATTGTATTCGATGAGGCAAACTGCGAAATCATCCCAAACCCGGCAATGGCCAGCGCAATATAGGCTATGCTTATCATGCTCGATGAAGAAAAGATGATAATGCCTCCACTTAGCAGAATGCCAGCAATGCCGATTAGACGCACCAACTTTAGAGGAGTGGATATTTGGCCGAGAACAACCGCTCCTATTAGTGCACCAAGCCCAAATGCCCCAGATAGTAAACCTAACGTTTTAGAATCGCCGCTAAATACATCCTTGGCAAACGCAGGCATTAGGTTTTGAAAGGGAAGGCAAAGCAGGCTGCTAAGGAATACGATGAGGAATATTTGTCGGAATCCTGCATTGCTTTGGGCGTATCTTATTCCATTCATCAGTTCGTCGGTTATTGCCTTGGGACTAAAGTTTTGCTTTAGCACTTGTGTCGTTTTTATCCTTATGGAGAGCAGCGCAATAATGATTGCTAAAAAGCTGAGGCTATTCACCAAAAAGCATACACCTTCGCCAAATGCTGATATAAGAAATCCGGCAAGGGCTGGTCCAACCAATCGCGATGTATTTACCATAATGGAGTTGAGAGCAACCGCGTTGGAAAGATGCTCCTTGTTGTCCAACAAGTCAGATAGAATGGAATGACGGAAAGGTGTGTCGAAGGCTACCACCAGGCCGTTTATTACCGACAGAAAAACTATTATACCAACCGTAATGGTATTGGTAAGGGTTAGGGTTGCAAAAAGCAGGGCTACCATCATCATGGTTAGCTGGGTGAAGAGCATTACCTTTTTACGGTTTAGCTTATCGGCAAAAACACCGGCAAACGGGGTGATAAGCAGCGCAGGTATTTGCGAGCTGAAGCCTACAACACCAAGAAGTGCGATAGAGCCCGTTAGGCGATAAACCAGCCATCCCATGCCGATGTTTTGAACCCACGAACCGATAAACGATGTAGTTTGTCCAAGAAAGAACTTGCGAAAATTGGGAGAACTTAACGAGATAAACCCATTCTTGATGCTATTGATAAAGGTTTCATATCGGAGTGAAACAAACATTGGCGGCAAAATTCGTTTGTAAATTGGGTTTACGTTGAGCTTTGCAAAAATACCCTTTATGTGGTTACCTTATTGTTACCGGCTGGTTTTAGCTCGATTTTAACGGTTTGTTCGGATGGGAATTGCATAAATGAAAAAGGCACCCAATGGTGGATGCCTTTTTGTGATTCCGACAGGATTCAAACCTGTAACCTTCTGATCCGTAGTCAGATGCTCTATTCAGTTGAGCTACGGAACCGTTTTTCGCGATTGCGTTGCAAAGGTAAATATTGCAACCGAATTTCCTAGTCTTTGCTTTGTCAAAAACTCTTAACAAAACTCTCGGCAAAACTAAGATCTCTCATATAACGAGAAAAGGCATCCGATGGTGGATGCCTTTTGTGATTCCGACAGGATTCAAACCTGTAACCTTCTGATCCGTAGTCAGATGCTCTATTCAGTTGAGCTACGGAACCGTTTTTCGCGATTGCGTTGCAAAAGTACGCAACTTTTTCGATTCTGCAAGGGTTTCAAAAGAAAAAACCGGATTTTTCATCCGGTTTTAGTCTTTTCTTAGCCGAGGTTAACTCTTCTTTCTTTGATTCTAGCCTTCTTTCCGGTTAGAGCGCGTAGGTAGAAGATTCTAGCTCTGCGTACCTTACCGTACTTGTTGATCTCGATGCTATCGATGAAAGGAGAGAAGTAAGGAAAAATTCTTTCTACCCCAATACCGTCAGAAATCTTACGAACGGTAAAGGTTTGGGTGGTACCACTACCTCTGCGTTGTAGCACTACACCGCGGAAGTTTTGAAGTCTTTCCTTGTTACCTTCTTTGATTTTGTAGGTAACGGTGATTGTATCACCACTCTTAAATTCTGGGTATTCCTTTTTTTGAAGGAATGCTTCCTCAGCAATTTTAATTAAATCCATCGTTTAAAGTACTTTAAAGATTACCTATGGCAATATTACCGACGCCTATGTTCTGGCAAGAGATTGCACACAGAGGCTGCAAAGATAACGATTATTTTTTATACTCAAGCAATTAGTTGAAAGCCATTTTATAGTAAAAAAGCTAGGGGTTAACCTAGCTTTTCTATGGGATTTTTAGTCTACTACTTTTAGTCTATCTCCTGCCTGATCCTTTACCGCTCGTTTCCACCATTCGGGATAGCCGGGCTGAAGTGGGAATGCAGGCATGTTTTCGTTGTATCCGTTGGTTTCGAACTTGCCATCTTTTTCCTTCTTTATGTTACCGTCGATGTACTTTACGAGAAGGTATTCGTCCAGCTCTTTCCAGCGGTTGAATGTTTTGGAGGCTGTGCTGTTGGTGTATTCGGTTAGCAGGTCTACTGCCTTCGATGGGTTTTCCTTGTAGAGCTCTAGCGCCTTGCTCTCAACGCTGGCGGTAGAAGCAAAGTGGCCGATCTCCAGCTCCTGCTGTGCCTTTAGAAGGTCGGGATACATCATGCTGTATCGTCCGTAAACGTAGTTGGTAACCCTGTTGAAGAGCCAAAATGCCGATGTTGGGCTGTACTTTACCATGCTTCCGTTGCCAACCTTGTAGTTGTCGGGTATCTGATTTGTGCATGGGTAGATTGGGGTAAATGGTGCGTTGGCAACATCATCAACGGTAAACCAGTACAGACCGCCAATTTCGTTGGGTAGCCACGAGCGGCTTTGGGCAACGTAGGCCCATCCGGTTTGCTGGGTTGCAGTGGCGCGTTCGTTGGTGTATGCTTGTCCGTCAACTTTCCAGGTCATCGGACGCCAGCGGTAGGGGCTAGCGTATGGGCCTGCTCCGCAATCCTTGGTCATATCCATAGATGTACCCTCGTAGTGGTTGCGCATGGCCTGCATTACGTCCTGAACCGAAACTTTTCGGTCGGGCTTTATGTAGAGCGGCATTCTATTCTTAAGGTTGTGTCCGAGCGCATAGTCTTCGTACTTGCTCATCCCCGGGTCGAATTCTCTAAAGAACGACCAAACGCGCGCTTCGCAGCCGCGAGCACCTCCAAAATCGAGTGGAGCGTAGGTGTCGGAGAAGCTAAACTCGGCATCGCTTCCGGTGAAGAACCCTTTTTCGCGGGCAAAGCTAATCACGTCGTGAGCGTAAACGTACTCGATATTGGGCTCAAAGATCTTTTTAAGGTTTTTCGAGCTAATCGAGTTCTTGCTGGCCTTCTCGAGGGGGAAGGTGGTTATGCGTGCATGGTTGGCATGGCCCGATATGTATCCGTCGGGGATTCGAACGGCCACCCAAACGGCTCCTTTGTACTTGTTGAAGCGGAGGTTGGTTTTCTTGTCAGCAACCATTTGGGTTCCTTTTCCGATGATCTCGAAAACCCATGCTTCGTTGGGGTCGACAATGGAAATAGACTCACCCTCGGAGTAGTAGCCGTACTTTTCTACCAGCTCGGCCATTGTTTTAATCGCCTCGCGAGCGTTTTTTGCGCGCTGTAGCGTGGCGTAAATCAGAGTGCCGTAGTCGATAAGACCGGTGGTGTCGGCAAGGCCTTCGCGCCCTCCGTAGGTCGATTCGCCAATTATTAGCTGATGCTCGTTCATGTTACCCACTACCTGGTAGGTTTGCGGTGCTTCCGGAATCTGTCCAAGGAATTTGCCCGTATCCCATTCGTGGATTGTGCGCATTGTGCCTGGGGCGTGTATGCCTCGGGCGTAGAAGTAGAGCTCCCCGAAAAGGGTATGCGAGTCGGCAGAGTAGGAGAGGATGCACGAGCCATCCTTCGACGCTCCTTTGGTAACGATGTAGTTGGTACATGCATCGGCAACATTGGTGGTGAGCGCAGCTCCTGCCAAAAGAAGTGCTAAAGCTTTAACGTTCATGTGTCGTGTTTTTAGAATTGGGACAAATGTATAAAATTGGGTGAAAGATCATGCTGTGTTTCTGCAGTAAATGGATGTTGGTTGCTAGGTTGCCCTTGCTGCTGATGCGCTTGCTCCGACGTTGAGCTCTAGAGCATCGTGTCGGAGTGCTAAGCCTTCGTGTCTCAGCTCTAGAGCATCGTGTCCGAGTACTAAGCCTTCGTGCCTCAGGTCTAGAGCTCCGTGTCCGAGTGCTAGGGCATCGTGCCTGAGCTTTTTAGCTCCGTGTCTGAGTGCTAGAGCGTCGTGTCCGAGTGTTTTAACATTGTGTCCGAATGCTAGAGCATCGTACCTAAGCCCTAAGGCTCTGTATTTCTTCTACGTTCCCATGCTCTGGTGGCGCAGCGTTGTGCGCCTACCGCAGGTATTAGCAGGTAAGGAGCCGATTCATCCGTGTGGGCAAACATTTTGCAGCTAGGCCCTCCATTTTTATTGGCTCCTATTTTCGAGCTACTTCTGAACCATTATTTTGGTTAGCTTATCCGAAGCCCTGTTTATGGCCCACATTAGCGATCCATCCTTAACCTCATCGGTATTTGCGGTAAACCCGTCGAGGAATGCTTCGTTTAGGGTAACCTCCGACTCTACATCAACGTCAATCTTATCCATGGGTATGATGGATGTGTTGCGAAAGGGGGTAAATGTCATCTTTACAGATATCTTAGCCTTGCTGGAATCAACCATTTGTATTAACGCTATTTCGATGTCTAGCTTATAGTAGAACTTGGATACGTTGGTTTTTACAGCTTTTGTTATGGCGATGTCTGGGAATCCAAACGAGTTGGTCGTCGCTTTGTTGCCAAAGCATTGAAGAGGGAGCACGTTTACCCCTTTTGCTTTCATGCTGCTTTCTACAGAGTAGTAGCAGAGGAAGTGGAACTTGTTTTCGCCCTTTGGAGAGGCAAGGAACGATGGGTTCGACTTCTCTATAATCTCCCGGACATCTTTCTTTAGATCTAGATTTAAGCTTATCAGCGCAAGCTCCTTGTTGGTAAAGTCGTAGGCCAAAGCTTGAGCTGTTGCCAGCACAACCGCTATGGCGAGTAATGCAAACTTTTTCATGTGGAATTCCTTTTCGTTTTGCTTTTAAAAGTAGAATAAACTTTTGATAAACCCGATGTTCCCCACTTTATCGGCTATGTAAAATTCGATTTCGTGTTTTCGGCCCGTTCCTATTCGTTCCTCGTCCAGCCTTACGATGGCAAGGCTGTTTTTTGTGTCGTATTCGGCTACTGCCCATTTTCCATCGATGTAAACGTCAAATGTGTCGATGCCTGTTTTGTCATCGCTAACCGCGAAGAGGAGAACCCCATTTGTGGGGATTAGTGCTCCCAGAACCTTTTGGCGAGGCTCAACTTTTGGCGCAGTTGTGTCTACATCAACAAAAAAGCGCCCAAACTCGCTGCTGGTTGTGCTGATGGAGCCATTACTGTAGTCTCCGCCAATGTAGGAGAAGGTAGTGTTGCTGCCGCGGGCAACAAAAGCCTTCTCGGCAAGCTCGCTAGGAATGCTGGTTCTTACCTTTAATTCGAGCTCAGCGTGCAAAGGCTGGCACTTGTCTCCAACGATAATTGCTTTGCTAAACGCCCTAGGGTTGGGCTCTTCATGGTAGGAAACAAGCATGCTGTTGTAAGCCGATTTTCCAGGTATGTTTACGGTCGCATTTTTGCCTATGATCAGATTCTGTTTTTTGAAGAAGAAGACAGGGATTCCTTCTTTTAACGTTCTTCTTTTATGGATTTTCCCCTCTTCTCTTTTTACCCAAACGGAGGCATTCGCCTCGTTTCCGTTGCTGTCTATTGCCTTAATTGATATTCGGCATGGTTTGTTGTCCGAAAGGGTTACCATACCATTACCATTCATTCCAGATAGGATTGAGAGCTTGTTGTTGGGATCTTTGAATGCGCGTACTACCTCCCTTTTCTTCGTACAGAACAGGTCGTAGTCTACTACCGAATTAATATACTTTGATTCGTCAAAGGCAAATCTGGTCATATCGAAATTGAAGAGAATAGCGCTGTCAACTTTTGCCTCAACTTGCCTTACAAGGTATTCGTTGGAAGAGTTGGGCATGCTGTCGTACGATTCAATGCCAATAAAGAACGAGGACGGAACAGCGATGGTGTCGTCCTCCGGAGATCCTTCTTTAAACGAAATTTCCTTGTAGACTTGCGGCAGCGGAACACCTTGAACGGAGTCTATCTGGTAGACAAGAACTCGTTTAATCTTGGGAGGAATGCTATCTCCAATCGAAACGAATTTGTATGCAAGAGGGTTTAGAGGCTCTTCCGTTTTTTGATCTCGGATCTCAAAGTGGAGATGAGGTCCCTCTGATGAGCCTGAGTTGCCGCTGTAGCCGATAAGATCACCCTTTTTTACCGGGAAACGCTTTTTATCAGGGAAAACATTGATAGAAAAGCTTTCGGCTAAGTACTGCTGTTCTTTTACGTACTTTTCTATTTCGGGAGCAAAACTGTCGAGATGGGCGTAAACGGAGGTGTATTTTAAGCCATGGTTTAAGTACGCTGCTCTTCCAAATCCGAAAGGGCTAACAAAAATTCGTGCAACATAGCCATCTTCTACGGCGTAAACGGGTATTCCTATTCGCGACTCGGTACGGTAGTCTAGTCCCGAATGAAAATGATTTTTTCGAAGTTCTCCAAAATTTGCCGAGAGCTTAGGCTCTATTCGCATGGGAGGAAAAAAGGAGACGCTCGTCTGTCCCCTCGCAATATCGTTTAATAGTATAAAAGCTAACGCTACTATTGTGCCTTTAATAAACTTCATTTCAAGCATATTTTGTATAGCCGCTTAACAGGTGTTTCTCGCAGTATTTTGAATGTTCACAGCTTTGTTGCTGCCTGCTTTTTTATCCAACACCCAACAGCTCTAACCATACAAAAGAAATCTTTTTTGCCTATTAAAATTGTTCAATGCGCAAATAAATCAAACTAAATTTTTATTTTTACCATTGTAGTTGTAGTTTTGTAACCAAACATTGGAAGAATGAGCGAAAATCGAATCGACATAGTTTTTAAGCTAAAGGCGAAGATTTACCGTCTCATATCAACCTATGAAAGCTTAAAGGAGAAGCATGCCGAAGCCTTGAGCCAAGTTGCTAGGCTCGAAAAGGAACTAGCGATGAAGGAGAAGGACTTAAAGATGTTAAGGAATGAGAATGAAAAGTTGAAGCTGGCAAAGGCTTTCACCTCTTCTGACGAATCCAAAGAGGCAAAACTCCAAATAAGCAAAATTGTGCGGGAAATTGACAAGTGCATCGCCTTACTCAATAAGTAAAACGCATTACAAATCCTGATATGGAGGACAAACTTTCAATTCGTGTAAATGTAGCCGACAGATTCTACCCTCTGAAGATCGATCGATTGGATGAAGAAAAAATCCGTAAAGCTGCAAAAATGATAAATGAAAGGCTTACTCAGTACCAGCAACGTTATGCCGATAAGGACACTCAAGATCTGTTGGCTATGGCTGCATTGCAGTTTGTTATCAGGATGCTGGATGGTGAAAATAAGTTCGAAAATTCTCCAATATTGGAGGAATTAGAAGAGCTAAATAAAGAGATTGACGTATACTTAAGTAAAGTAGAATAGCACACGATCTTTGATAAAATATTAGCCCGCACGGCTCTCTTATCACTTTGCGAAACTCAACACTAACTAGTTAGGAGCATTCGCTTCGTTGACGTAGGACAGGCCTTACTCCAGTTCGCTGGAGTCTTCTTCGGAAGACGTTGGAAGTCGCAAATCAACTGCTTGCTCCGCCCTTGAAATACGGGGTTTTCGTCAAAATCTGTAAGAAAGCTGGGCGGGCTTTTTTGTGAAATTAATTAAACACTATATACACAAGAGCATGATAACTGACATTATAGTTGCAATTGCCTCCTTGGTTGTTGGTGGAGCTATCTCTTATGTTCTTTTTAGCAAAGTTGTGACTAAGCGAAAGGATAAAATTATTAGAGAAGCAGAAGCCGAGGCTGAGGTTATAAAGAAGGATAAAATCCTTCAGGCTAAGGAGAAATTCCTACTTATGCGTGCTGAGCACGAGAAGGTTGTAAACGAGAAGAATACGAAGATCTTACAAGCTGAAAATAGGAATAAGCAAAAAGAACTTCAGATAAACCAGCGTTTGGAGGAATACCAGCGCAAACAAAAAGAGCTAAATGTTCTTCGTGATAATCTTGCTGCTCAAATGGAGTTGGTTGAGAAGCGCACCGAAGAACTAGACAAAATGCATAAGCAGCATATTGAGAAGCTTGAGCAGATTTCGAGTATGTCTGCCGAAGAGGCAAAGAATATGCTGGTTGATACGCTTAAAAACGAGGCAAAATCGCAGGCTATGTCCTACATCAACGAGATTGTAGACGAGGCAAAGATGACTGCCAATAAGGAGGCAAAGCGTATCGTTATTCAGTCTATTCAGCGAGTGGCAACCGAAACGGCAATTGAGAATTCGGTTACTGTATTCAATATTGATAGCGACGAAATTAAGGGGCGTATTATTGGACGCGAAGGCCGTAATATTAGGGCGCTTGAGGCAGCCACCGGGGTTGAAATTATAGTTGATGATACTCCAGAAGCAATTATTCTATCTGCATTTGATCCTGTTCGTCGCGAAATTGCTCGTCTTGCTCTTCACCAGCTGGTTACTGATGGCCGCATTCACCCTGCTCGTATCGAAGAGGTGGTGGAGAAGGTGAAAAAGCAAATTGAAGAGGAAATTGTAGAAGTTGGTAAGCGTACTACGATAGACCTTGGTATTCACGGTTTGCATCCGGAGCTTATCCGTTTGATAGGAAAGATGAAGTACCGTTCGTCTTACGGACAGAACCTGCTACAGCACTCGCGCGAAGTTGCCAACTTGTGTTCAATAATGGCATCGGAGTTAGGTCTTAATCCTAAGTTGGCCAAACGTGCTGGTTTACTTCACGATATAGGAAAGGTGCCCGATGATGAGCCAGAGTTGCCACACGCAATCCTCGGTATGAAACTAGCCGAGAAGTTTAAAGAAAAGCCAGATATCTGTAATGCAATTGGAGCCCACCACGACGAAGTGGAAATGACCACAATGATAGCCCCAATTATTCAGGTGTGCGACGCTATTTCAGGCGCAAGACCAGGTGCTCGTCGAGAGGTTGTTGAATCGTATATTAAGCGCCTAAAAGAGATGGAAGATTTAGCACTTTCGTATCCAGGGGTGCTTAAAACTTATGCAATTCAGGCTGGTAGAGAACTTCGTGTAATTGTAGGAAGCGAAAAGGTTAGCGATGCCGATTCAGAAAAGATGGCATTTGAAATAGCCAAAAAGATTCAGGATGAAATGACTTATCCAGGACAGGTTAAGATTACAGTAATTCGTGAAACACGTGCAATTAGCTACGCTAAATAGTTTCAACGAAAAAAATATACTCAATAAAAAAGGGAACTTTAAAAGTTCCCTTTTTTATTTGTTTTGAATAATCTGTTCGTTTCCTAGAGTAATTCTCCCTTCTTTAAACAGCATTCCAAGAGTTCGCTTAAATACTTTTTTGCTTACTCCAAATTCGCGATAGATAATAGCTGCATCTGTTTTATCTCCAAAGGGAAGTGTTCCGCTATTCTCTTCAAGACGTTTTAGGATAGTTTGTCCTAGGTCCTCAACTTCATTTTTTTCGGACGAATGCAGCGTTATGTCGAGCTTTCCGTCGGAACGAACCTCTTTAATGTAGGCATCAAGTCTATCTCCTATTTCTATTGGTTTGAACACCTCGTTTTTGAAAAGGAGACCCCAGAACTCGTTATCAACAACAACTTTGTAACCTAGGTCGGTTATCTCCGCAATAACAATCTCAACCTCGTCTCCTGCCTTGTAGTTGCTCCCGTGATCTTTAATAAACTTGTTCAGCTTAGTTGTTCCTACAATACGGCCGCTTTTTTCGTCGATGTAAATCCAAATAACAGCTTTTTGTCCAACCGAAAGTCGGGTTCTTTGCTCTGAATTTGGGACTAACAAGTCCTTATCTAGCCCCCAATCGAGAAAGCCACCAGCCGAGCCATTGGCTACAACTTTAAGTGTCGCAATTTGATCAACACAAGCATATGGGATTTGGGTTGTTGCAATAGGGCGTCCTTCGTTGTCGTGGTATAGAAATACACGTATGCTGTCGCCTTCTTTAATATCTTCAGGTAGAAATTTGTTTGGCATCAGAATTTCTTCTTTCCCATCTGTCAAATATGCTCCAAATTCGAGCATCTTGGACACCCTTAATCTGTTAAATTGTCCAATTCGTATCATTGTTCAAATTTTGCTCAAAGTTAGGTAAAACTGATGACTTTTTTGTTCCTATATGTAGTTTTACTTGGTATGATCGATAATCGTAAGTTGATGTTTTTTTATGCTTTTCAAGGTGGATAAATGCAAATAGTTGCATTCGTTTTTTTGCTCTTTTTGTACACGTGTAAATGCTAGTAGAACAATATTGTATGTATGTGTTGTACGTGTGGGTTTATGCTAGATTAGTTTGGTTGAATAAACAATTTAATGAAGTTAAGGTTAACTCTTTGCAGATATTAGAGATTTTGATGCGAATGATGTGCTATATTGCAGCATAATTAGAAAGATTTTCGAGCATGTTATGCATGAAAGTATATGCAAGATGTAAAGGATGCATAATGCTAGAAGAACAAGTAATTACATAAGTGCCATGAACAAAACTGACGAAGTAATACAGAAGTATTACAATCCATTTGAGTATGCATCTCCTTTTAGGAATGGTGCAGAGCCAGAGTCTATTAGAGAGCGTTACGAACGAATACCTACTGCAATATATCCAACTGCAAGTGAGGCTGTAAAAATAGTTGCGAAAGAAGTTGCTAACCTTATTACAAGTAAGGCACAGAAAGGGGAAATGTGTGTGCTTGGTCTTGCAACTGGATCTTCGCCAATTCCTTTTTACAAGGAACTTGTTCGAATGCACAAAGAAGAGGGGCTGTCGTTTAAAAATGTGGTGACTTTTAACTTGGATGAATACTATCCAATGGAGCCTACCGCAAAGCAGAGTTACGTTCGTTTTATGAACGAGAATCTGTTTGATCATATAGATATCCTTCCTGAGAATGTTAATATTCCAGATGGAACCCTTCCTGTTGATAAGGTTACCGATTTCTGCAAGAAGTACGATGCAAAAATTGATAGCTATGGAGGATTAGACCTTCAGGTTTTAGGTATTGGTCGTACAGGGCATATTGGTTTTAATGAGCCAGGTTCGCTGCTCAACTCGCCAACACGTATGGTATCACTTGATCCTCTTACACGTTTTGACGCTGCTTCCGATTTTGGAGGAGAGGAAAATGTACCTCGCAAGGCTATTACAATGGGGGTTGCTTCTATTATGAAAGCAAAAAGAATCGTTCTTTTTGCATGGGGCGATGCTAAGGCTGAGATAATAAGGAAAGCAGTTGAAGGGCCAGTTTCTGAGCAGATTCCAACAACATTCCTGCAACTTCATCCAAACACCAATATTCTTTGCGATTTTGGAGCCGCAATGGAACTTACTCGCGTTAAGCATCCTTGGTTGGTTGGTTCTTGTGTTTGGCATCCACGTTTGATTCGCAAGGCTGTGGTTTGGTTATGCCAAGAGTTAGGGAAGCCAATTCTTAAGTTAACCGATGCGGATTACAGAGAGCACGGTTTAAGCGAACTTCTTGAGGAGTACGGATACGCTAGCACCGTTAACATAAAGGTGTTTAACGATCTTCAGCATACCATTTCGGGATGGCCCGGAGGTAAGCCTAATGCTGACGATGCAACTCGTCCTGAGCGTGCGCTACCTTTCCCTAAGAAGGTTGTTATTTTCTCGCCTCACCCCGATGATGATGTTATCTCGATGGGAGGAACGTTTGCTCGATTGATTAACCAAGGGCATGATGTGCATGTGGCATACCAGGTTTCTGGAAATATTGCCGTATTTGATGATTATGCGCTTCGATTCCTCGACTTCTTGAGGGATGTACAGCACATATACCATATAAAGGATTTTGATGCAAGTTCGATTTATAACAACGCACAATCAATAATAGCGAACAGAAAGCCTGGCGATGCAGATTCGGATGCGTTGAAAATGCTTAAGGGGGCTATTCGTAGGGGAGAGGCTCGTGCTGCTTGCCGCTATCTTGGATTAGATGAGGCGCACGTTCATTTCCTAGATCTTCCATTCTACGAAACCGGAAAGGTTAAGAAGTCTCCAAAAACACAGGCTGATGTAGATATCGTAAAGAATTTGCTTCAGGAACTTCAACCCCACCAGATTTATGCAGCTGGCGATTTGGCAGATCCGCATGGTACGCATAAGGTTTGCATCGAAACAATAATTGAGGCATGCAAGCAGCTTAAGAATGAGGCATGGTTTAAGGATTGCCGCATTTGGCTATATCGTGGTGCTTGGATGGAGTGGGATCTTGATATGGTTGATATGGCTGTTCCTTTGAGCCCAGAAGAGGTTAAGATTAAGCGTTTGGCTATATATCGCCACCAGTCTCAAAAGGATATGGTTCCATTCCCAGGTAAAGATCCACGCGAGTTCTGGCAGCGTTCGGAGGATAGAAATCATGCAACTGCCGATCTTTACGATAAACTAGGGATGGCAGAGTATCAGGCGATCGAGTGCTTTGTAAGGTACGATCACTTTATCTAGGTCTAGCGCAATAATTAGATTGAAATACAGAGGGGAACTTTCTTTGGGGTAGCTCAATGGAAGTTCCCTTTTTATTTTATAGCTCTTAATGTTGTAAGCGAGGCAGTCGAATCGTTAAACTTGTTAACTTGTAAATGCTAACTTTGCAGAAAATAGACGATAAATGCACCTAACACATCCTCAACAGGTCTTCAAGTTTTGCCCTAAATGCGGATCCGATCACTTTCGATCAAAAGAAGATAACTCGCTTCAGTGTGATGCTTGTGGCTTTCGTTTCTACTACAATGCAGCCTCATCGGTTGCTGCTATAATTTTGGATGAACAAGGACGCCTGCTGTTGACCCGTAGAGCTATAGATCCGTTTAAGGGGACGCTCGATCTTCCTGGTGGATTTGTTAGCGTAGACGAGTCGTCGGAAGAGGCGCTTGCAAGGGAGATTGAGGAGGAACTTGGAGCCGAGGTTTTGGAGTATAGGTATATTAGAAGTTATCCTAATAGGTACGAGTATAGTGGTCTAACAGTTTTCACCAACGATGCTGCCTTTGTATGCACGCTCCGCGACTACACCGTAATTAAACCAGCCGACGATGTTTGTGAGGTTGAGTGGTTCTTCCTTCAGGATGTCAAACTAGAGGATATTGGAATTAAGTCGATTCGGACGATGGTTCGCGACTTTATCGAACATCTTTAGCCTTCTTTTTGACGATTTTATTAGGCTGGAGCTTCGGAAGCGGAGTGCAGCCCAATTCTCATTAATGCTAGCAATTGCTATATCCTTATAGCCTATCTCGTGGAGCGGTTCCCAGCCGACTTCTTTGCTGATGGAGGACTGTATTTTGGATCTCTTTTTGGGGAAAATCATCCAGAGCAAGCCGTCGAATCTTAATTCGTAGATGAAGGGTATGCTGCTCAAAATTTCATCCTCGTTGGTAACAAAACAGAGGGTAAAATCGGTCTCGATAGACGTGGTTATGTAGCCGTTTTCCTGAAGATACCTTTCGAATTCCTCGAATCCTGGAGGGGTATTCAGTATTTTCCCCACCATACCTTCCTTAATCTTCATCTTTTTAAGAAGGTTGCTGTTCATCGTATAACTTATTAGAGTAGCTTATGTAGGGCAAATGTATGCTGACGGGTAGGCTAATATCAAGCACGAGAACAAAAGGTTAGCGATAATTATTGCTATTGCTCTTAGAATTAAAACAATTAAACTGTATGGCCAAAGCGATTGCTTTCAGAATTATTAACTTTGAACCATTACAAACCTCGTACTATTTAGTACATGACCATAGAAAAACTCATTCTGGTAGAAGGTGTTGATACCGTAGAACTGTACGGGCCAGCCAATAGCTACTACAATAAGATAATTAGCTATTTCCCAAAGATAAAGGTCGTGGCTCGCGGCAACAGCATCAAGGTTTTTGGTGAAGAAGTGGAAATTGAGCGTTTTGAGGATAAGCTGATGACGCTCATCGACGTTTACTCAAAGTATCAGCGCGTAAACGAAACCCTAATTGAACAGGTTTTTGAGGATCAGGAGCTGGATATTACCGAAACTATGGACGGAGACGTGCTGGTTTACGGCAATAATGGTCGAATGATTAAGGCGCGAACCATCAACCAAAAGCGTTTGGTTGACCTTTATGACAAGAACGACCTGCTCTTTGCCGTTGGGCCCGCTGGCTCTGGTAAAACTTATACGGCTATTGCCTTAGCGGTTCGGGCGCTCAAGAATAAGGAGGTGAAGCGCATCATCCTTACCCGTCCGGCAGTTGAGGCTGGCGAGAAGCTGGGCTTCCTTCCGGGTGATATGAAGGAGAAGCTCGACCCCTATCTTCAGCCACTCTACGATGCGCTCAACGACATGATTCCCCAGCGAAAGCTCACCACCTACATGGAGGATGGAACGGTTCAAATTGCCCCCTTGGCCTACATGCGCGGTAGAACGCTGGATAACGCGTTTGTAATCCTCGATGAGGCACAAAATACGACGTTTACCCAGCTCAAGATGTTCCTAACCCGTATGGGACGCAACGCCAAATTCATCGTTACGGGCGATATTACCCAGGTTGACCTTCCCCGCAAGTCAGACTCCGGCCTTGCCCGGGGCATCAAAATTCTGAAATCCATAAAGAATATTGGCGTAATTGAGTTCGACACGCGCGATATCGTTCGACACCCGCTGGTAAAGTACATCGTCAACGCATTCGAGGCTGAGATTGAACATGAGGAGGAACTGCGCCGTTTGAGAAGAGAGGAGGAGCGTGGTGAGGGCTAAGTCGATCCGAATTACCAAGATATTCACCTTCGATAGCGCCCACCAGCTGGAGGACTACGAGGGTAAGTGTCGTCAGCTGCACGGCCACACTTACAAGCTGGAGGTTACCGTTAAAGGGGAGATGGGCGAGAACGGCATGGTGTTCGACTTTTCCATCCTTAAAAAGGTGGTTACCGAGAGGGTGATAAACCTGCTCGACCACAAGTACCTGAACGACGTTTTCGACTTTAATCCTACTAGCGAAAACATGGTGGTGTGGATCTTCGAGCAGATTGACGAATGCTTCGTGGGGCAATCCTGCATCCTAGAGTGCATAAAGCTTTGGGAAACGGCTACCAGCTATGCCGAACTAAGGCGAAGCGATATTGAAAATTAATCTACAACAGCAATAGAAATGGCAAAAGCACTTGTTACTACTGATTTTACCTTTCCAGCGCAAACCAGCGTGTATAAAGGCAAGGTTCGTGATGTGTACACCATCAACAACGAGTACATGGTTATGGTTGTATCCGACCGTATCTCGGCATTCGATGTAGTACTGCCTAAGGGAATTCCTTTTAAGGGGCAGGTTCTAAATCAAATTGCAGCAAAGTTTTTGGATGCCACTTCGGATATCGTTCCAAACTGGAAGATTGCTACGCCCGATCCAATGGTTACCGTTGGCATTAGGTGCGAGACGTTCCCCGTGGAGATGATCGTTCGCGGATACCTCTGCGGAAGCGCTTGGCGCGACTACAAGGCTGGCAATAGAATCCTTTGCGGGATTGAACTGCCCGAGGGAATGGTGGAAAACCAGAAGTTCGCCGAGCCGCTGGTAACGCCTACCACCAAGGCCGAGTTGGGCGAGCATGATGCCAACATCTCTAGAGAGGAAATTATCGCCCAAGGATTGGTGTCGAAGGAGGACTACGAGCAGCTCGAGAAATTTGCCATTGCCATTTTCAAGCGTGGTAGCGAGATAGCCGCTCAGCGTGGGCTGATCCTGGTTGATACCAAGTACGAGTTCGGCAAGAAGGATGGCCAAATCTACCTGATCGACGAGGTGCACACCCCCGACTCTTCGCGCTACTTCTATGCTGATGGCTATCAAGAGCGCTTCGAAAAAGGCGAGCCTCAAAAGCAGCTGTCGAAGGAGTTTGTTCGCGAATGGCTGATGGAAAACGGCTTTATGGGCAAGGCCGGGCAGCAGGTTCCCGAAATGACCGACGAGTTTGTCGCATCGGTATCCGAAAGGTACATCGAGCTATACGAGAATATTGTGGGCGAACCCTTCGTTAAGGGAACCGACGAAGATGGCCTCGAAGGCCGTATCGAGGGTAACGTAAACAACTTCCTGAAGAGGCTGATTTAGCTCATCCAATCATAAAAAATAAAAGCCGCATTCTCTGCGGCTTTTATTTTATCAAGACTACTTTTCGTTGTTAGGTTATGTGCTAAATGTGCCCTGTCGTGTTCGACGGGTTTCTTTTATGCGTGCAAAGATATATACGAAAATGATATTTTATAGTAATACATCTTTTTTAGCTCGATATTTTTAGAAATTGACGTTTTAGGCTTCACACAAGTAGTTAGTAAGCGGCTTTATGGTTTACGGCATACGTTTGCATTTCGGCTTCGGTAATCGCCCATACCAGTAGGATGAAGGGAGGCCGAATTGAGGCTCTACCGCTTATTCTCCTTCGGAATTCCCTCTGGAGACTGTTCATGCAACTGTGTCTGCAAAATGATAACGTTAACTTTGCAGACAATGGAAGAGAAAGAAAAAGCAGCGAGCTTCAGCTACGAGGAT